>JAWOFB010000158.1:0-8183 GCA_046482445.1 Ectothiorhodospiraceae bacterium
ATCGGCCCGCTGTACGCTCGGTTCGGCGAGATCCTGCGCCAGCGCTTCGCCGGTTGGCAGGCCATTGTACTCAACGGCGCCGGCGTGGAACTGGGTTTGCGGCCCGACCGCAGCTGGACCGTGCGCAACGGGCCCATCGACTGCCGTCTGGAGCGTTTCGTCCTGGCCGAGGCCGCGGCCGAGCAGGCGGACCCGGGCCGGGAGCTGGCCAACCGCGTGCACAAGAACCGCCGCCACCTGCGCGGCTGGCTGCGGCGCAGCGGCGTGACCTGCGTGCGGCTCTACGATGCCGACATCCCGGAATACGCGCTGGCCGTGGATCGCTACGACACCCTGGAGGAAGGACCCTGGCTGCACGTCCAGGAGTACGCGCCGCCACGCACGGTGGCGCCGCGGGACGCCGCCCGCAGGCTGCGCCAGGCCCTGCTGGTTCTGCCGGAGGCCGCGGAGGTCGCGCCGGAGCAGATGACGCTCAAGGTGCGCCAGCCCCAGAAGGGGCGCGAGCAGTACCAGCGCCAGGGGCATACCGGGCGTTTCCACACGGTCATGGAATACGGTGCCCGGCTGCGGGTGAATTTCACCGATTACCTGGACACCGGGCTGTTCCTGGACCATCGCCCGGTGCGTCAGTGGGTGGCGGACCACTGCGCCGGCGCGCGCTTCCTGAACCTGTTCGCCTACACCGGGGCGGCGACAGTCCAGGCGGCGCTTGGCGGCGCCGCGGCAACGACAAGCGTGGATCTGTCGAAAACCTATCTGGACTGGACCCGCGCCAATCTGGAGGCGAATGGCTTGACGGCTGGACCGGCCCACGCCCTGGTGCGGGCGGACGCGCGCGATTGGCTGCAACGTGCGGCCGATGCCGGGGGCGAGCCCTATGACTGCATCCTGCTGGACCCGCCGAGCTTCTCCAACTCCACCCAGATGCGCGGCACGCTGGATATCCAGCGCGACCATGTGGACCTGGTGCAGCGCGCCCTGCGCCTTCTGGCGCCCGATGGCGTGTTGATCTTCTCCACAAATCGCCGCCGGTTCCGGCTGGACCGCGAGGCCCTTGCCGGCTGCGCGATCACCGAGGCCACGGACTGGTCACTGCCACCGGACTTCCGGCGCAACCGCGGCATCCACCAGTGCTGGTTTCTCCGCCGGGAGTGACACGGCCCGGCTCAGGTCAGGTCCATCTTCTCCTTGGCCTGGTCTACAGTCAGTTCGGTGTCCTCGATGTAGACGGCCACCTGCGTGCCCTTGGTGGTATTGTCCAGGACCTGATAATCGAGTCGCTCCAGGTCGCCTTCGACGGTGTCGCCCACCGCGAGTGCTTCCTCGTCGAGCACGCCCATGACGGTGTATTCCTCGTGTTCCGTCTCGACTGCCACCAGGGCATCGTCGGCGTTGATCAGGGCGACTGTACCGTGCATGGAATGACCTCCGAGCCGCGGCATGGAACGGGCGGGCCCTGGTCGAGCGTCGCCCACGGACAACTGTACGGGGGCAGCCCGGCGGGGTCCAGCCGCGGCCCCGCTGCAGTGCAACGGACTTACTTCCTTAAAGGTTAGTACTCCCTGCGCTCGCGCCAGCGCTGTCGGATACGCTCCACGCGTGCCTCCCAGCGCTCCAGCGCGTCCTCGTAGAGTTCGAACACGCAGGGCTCGCAGCCGCTATTGCAGCACTCCGAGGGATCCGGAGGCTGCGGCTTTGGCGGCAGCCGCGGCCCGTCGGCGTCGCGCTCGTCGCCCATGATCGCTCCCTTCGTTGGCGCGGTGCCGCGGGGACTGTACAATCCCGCTACCTAGCGCATGGTCCCGGAGGCGACCGGATGCCCGTGAAATCAGACCAATGGATCCGGCGCATGGCCGCCGAGGGCATGATCGAGCCCTTCGAGCCGGGCCAGATTCGCTACGGGGCCGATGGTAACAAGGTCATCTCCTACGGCACCTCCAGTTACGGGTACGACGTCCGCTGCGCCGATCAGTTCAAGATCTTCCACAACATCAATTCGGCCATCGTCGATCCCAAGAACTTCGACGAGAACAGCTTTGTGGACATCCAGTCGGACGTCTGCATCATCCCCCCGAACTCCTTCGCCCTGGCGTCTACCGTGGAGTACTTCCGCATTCCCCGGACGGTGCTCACGGTGTGCGTCGGTAAGTCCACCTACGCGCGCTGCGGCATCATCGACAACGTGACGCCGCTGGAGCCGGAGTGGGAAGGCCACGTCACGCTGGAATTCTCCAATACCACGCCGTTGCCGGCACGCATCTACGCCAACGAGGGCGTCGCCCAGATGCTGTTCCTGGAGTCCGACGAGACGTGTGAGACCTCGTACAAGGATCGCGGCGGCAAGTACATGGGGCAAAACGGGGTCACGCTGCCGCGCTCGTAACGTCAGCCGGGCAGGGGGTCGTCCGCGCGCACTTCCACGGGTGCGGGCAACGGTTTGCCGTCCAGGTGCACGCCGCCCTGGTCCAGTTGCAGCCGGCCCTGGGCGAACCAGCGCACCACCAGTGGGTAGATGCGGTGCTCCTGCACCTGAACCCGGCGAGCGAGGCTGTCCTCGTCGTCATCGGCGTGGACCGGAACGACGCCGCGTGCCACCACCGGCCCCGCATCCAGGGCGGGCGTGACAAAGTGCACGCTGCAGCCGTGTTCCGCGTCGC
Source organism: Ectothiorhodospiraceae bacterium (assembly GCA_046482445.1). Lineage (GTDB taxonomy): Bacteria > Pseudomonadota > Gammaproteobacteria > Nitrococcales > Aquisalimonadaceae > Aquisalimonas. The sequence continues at coordinate 2,658 of JAWOFB010000158.1, forward strand.
CCGCCTCCAGCGCCCGCGCGTGGGTGTGCAGGCCCTTGTAGGCGGGTAGCAGGGAGGGGTGGATGTTGAGCATGCGGCCCTGGAAGCTCGTGACCAGGGAGTCGCTGAGGATGCGCATGAACCCGGCGAGTACCACCAGGCCCGGATCCCAGGTCCGGATACGCTCCACCAGAGCGACGTCGTAGGCCTCGCGCGAGTCGAAGGTTCGGTGGTCCAGGACGTCGGTCGCAACCCCGTGGCGGCGCGCGCGTTCCAGCCCGTAGGCATCCGCGCGGTTACTGATCACCGCCCGTACGGTTACGGGGAGCTCCCCGGCGCTGCAGGCATCCAGCAGGGCCTGGAGATTACTGCCGTTACCCGAGATCAGGGCGACGACGGGAAGCGGCGCCGCAGTCATTCCGCCTCCGTGAACCGCACGCGCGCCGGGTCGTCCCCGGCTGCTTCCACGTGCCCCAGCACCCAGGCGTGCTCACCGAGTCCGCTCAGCGTAGCCAGCGCCTCGTCGCGGGCATGCTCCGGGACACAGGCCACCAGGCCGACTCCGCAGTTAAACGTCCGCAACATCTCGTCCGTGTCAACGCCGCCGTGTTCCTGAATCCAGTCGAAAACGGACGGCCACTGCCAGCTGCCCGTGGCGACCACGGCGGCGCAGCTCGCCGGCAGCGTCCGCGGGAGATTCTCACGGAGACCACCGCCGGTAATATGCGCCAGGGCGTGCACCGGCACCTGGCGCTGCAGTGCGGCGACCGCCTGGGCGTAGATGCGGGTGGGTGTCATGAGCAATTCACCCAGCGGCTTCCCGGCAACCGGAGTCGCCGGATCAATCCCCGTGTCGGCCAGGATCCGGCGGATCAGCGAATAGCCGTTGGCATGCGGGCCGCTACTGGGGAGGGCGATGAGGACGTCGCCGGACTGGACGCTGTTGCCGTCGATGATGGCGTCGCGCTCCACGGCCCCGACGCAGAATCCGGCCAGGTCGTAGTGGCCGTCGGCGTACATGCCGGGCATCTCCGCGGTCTCGCCGCCGATCAGGGCCGCCCCGGCCTGTTCGCAACCGGCGGCGATACCCGTCACCACGGTGGCCGCGACATCCTCGTCGAGTTTGCCCGTGGCGTAGTAATCCAGGAAGAACAGCGGCTCGGCGCCGCAGACCAGGATGTCGTTGACGCACATGGCCACCAGGTCCGTGCCGATGCCCTCGTGACGACCTGTCGCCAGGGCGAGTTTCAGCTTAGTGCCGACCCCGTCGGTGCCGGCGACGAGCACCGGCTCGCGGTAGCGGTCCACCGGCAGCGCGAACAGGCCGCCGAAGCCTCCCAGGCCGCCGAGGACCTCGGGCCGTCGGGTTCGCGCCACCGCCGGCGCGATGCGCTGCACCAGGCTGTTGCCGGCATCGATGTCCACACCGGCGTCCCGATAGGTGAGCCCGCCGCCACGGCGCGAGGAATCGGAAGACAAGGGTTGCTCCTGGGTCGCATCGGTAAAGACGCCATGGTAGCGAATCTGGGCGGCGCCGGCACCCGCGCGCGTGGCCGCCGGTGGCATGGTAGGCTTGCAGCCGGAAACCCCGCGTGTGCGCCATGCCCGGTGCGGGGATGATTGCCGCAATTCCGGATAACCGCCATGCCCAAACGTGTGATTACAGTGTTGCTATTCGCCCTGTTGCCGCTTTCGGCGGCAGCGCAGTCGGGGCTGTTCCAGGCCCGGATCGCCGTCTCGGACCAGAGCGACAGTGCGCGTGCCGAGGCCGCGCGGGACGGCTTGGAACAGGTCCTGGAGCGCCTCACCGGCCGACCGGACATCGCGGATGACGAAGCGCTGAGCGAACTGCTGGATTCCCCCGAGCGCTATGTCCAGCGCTTCGGTTACGAGCGTGACGACGATGGCGAGGCCGAGTTGCGGCTGCGCTATGACGGCCCCGCGATCCAGGATGCCCTGATCCAGGCGGAGATCCCTGTCTGGCCGGCATCCGAGCGCCCCCGCATGCTCACCTGGGTGGTGATCGACGAAAGCGGCCAGCGCCGCATTCTCAGCAGCGAGGATCACCCGGAGCTACGCGAAGCCCTGAGCGAGGCTGCCGCGCAGCAGGGGCTGTCTTTGCTGTTCCCGCTGATGGATATCGAGGATCAGCAGGCTGTCACGGCGTCGGACCTGTGGGGCAATTTTGCCGATCCCATTCGCGCGGCCTCGGAGCGGTACGACCCGCGGGCCATTCTGGTGGGCCGACTGGATCGCCGGGGTGGTGACTGGCGCGGGCGCTGGTCGTTGTACCGGGACGATGAGGTCCGTGACTGGCGCGCCAGTGATGCGGACATGCAGGCAGCGCTGGAGGCGGGGATGACAAGCGGCGCCCGCACGCTCGCACAGGCCTATGCCCGGGTGCCCGATGCCGATGATGTCGCTCGCCTGGTGATCCGTGTACGCGGCATTGACGAGCTGGCCGCCTACGGGGAAGTCGCCTCGGAGCTCGAGGGCATGGAGAACGTGGCCGGTGTCGACCCCGTGCGACTGGGCGACGACAGTGTGGATTTCCGTTTGCAGATCCAGGGGCTGTCCGAGGGCGTCCTGGAGCGCCTGCGCTCGGATCGCCTGCTGGTCGAGGCCGATGAGTCCGAGCCGGCCGAGACGGCGGAACGGGCGCCCGACTACACCTTCGATCTACGCTGACGGGCGCGCTCGCGCATTGGTTACCAGCTGTAACCGCCCTTGAGGATGTAGGCCACATCCGTGTTCCGGGTGGCCTCGGTGGGCTCGCTGTCGTAGTCCAGGTTGACCTGCACCGTGCCGGTGATGCCGCCGAAAAACGGGAACCGGAGACCGGTGCGCGTGCGTATGAGCACCTCGCCGAAGTCGTCGACGTTGAGCAGGCCTTCCTGGCTGTGGAAGAGCTCTCGCCGGCCGTTACCGAGTTCCTGTTCGTAGTCCACTGCCCACCGGACCGCCGGGTTCTCCTCGTCCGGTGAGTCAATGCGTTCCTCGCGGACGTAACTCAGGCCGGTCTCCGTGGACAGGCTCAGGGCCTGGGTGTCCAGGAACTGGTAACCCAGGCCGGCGCCGAAGGTCGAGCGCAGCTGCAGGTCCCGGAACGGGTCCCGGGACAGGCTGATGTTGGTGTTCAGGAATAGCCGCTGCGAGACGAAGTGGTCATAGCGCATGCCGCCGGCCGCGTTGTCGACCGTCTCCTCGCCGTCTTCCTGGGCCCGGTTGATTTCTGCGTCCACGCGCAGACGGTCGGATTCCGTGCGGACGGTTGTGCGGGCACTGGCACTCACGCTGCGGCTGCGGGTGTTGCCCTGGGTGAGTTGCGCGCCGAGGCTGAAATCTCCGCTGGTCCGTACCGAGGGCGCCACCGGCGTGTTCGGTCCGGTGGCGGTGACAACACCGTCCAGCGGGATCTCGGCCGGTTCGTCAAAGGAATCGTTGACCAGTTGCAGGGTGCCGGCGTCGCCGCCGGTGGCGCGCCCGGTGATGGCGTCGCCCTCGGCGAGCTGCACCGTGACCGCCTGGTCCGTCTCCAGGCCGGCCACGTCGGTCACGGGTACCTGGAACGTCTCGCCGGTGATGTCGGCGCGGAACGTGACCTCACCGTCCTCCAGGCGGATGAAGGTCCCGCTGATGCGGTCGCCGTTGTCCAGCGAGAGGGTGTCGTCAGCGAGCAGTGGCGCTGGCAGGAGGGCCAGCCCCATGGCCAGCCCCAGGCCGCGAGTCGTTGCGGGCATTCAACCTCCGTTGCGGGCCGGTGGGCGCGCGAGTGTAACAACAGCCGTCCAGTAGGCTACCCACCAGTCCGGACCTGTTGGTGTCGGGGTTCGCGCGCGCGAACGCCCCGGCGTAGAATTCCCGCGGCGCAGCGACCCCGGAGGCGTGGAGTGAACCCGCAAACGCCGTCACGACCGGTCCAGCTCCCGCTCGGGATCCGCTGGGACGACACCGCGCGCCTGGCAACCTTTCATGCCGGCAGCAACGCGCGTGCGCTGGCGAGCGTCGAGGCCCTGCTGCGCGGCGACGAGGCCGTCCTCTACCTCCACGGCCCGGCGAGCAGCGGCAAGAGCCACCTGCTGCAGGCGGCCGCCCGGGCGTGCGGTGAAACCGGCGCGCCGGTGGCTTATCTACCCCTGGCGGAGCCCGCCGTGACCGGCCCCGCGGTGCTGGAGGGCATGGAGGGCATGGCCCTGGTCGCTGTCGACGACCTGCATGCGGTCGCCGGTGACCGCGACTGGGAGGAGGCTTTGTTCCACACCTTCAACCGGCTGCGCGACGCCGGCACGGCGCTGTGCTTCGCGGCGAACGGTCGACCCGACGCCGTGGGCCTGTGCTTACCGGATCTGGTGTCGCGTCTGCGCGGCGGGCTGGTTGAGCGCCTCCAGCGCATGGATGACGACGACAAGCTCGCGGCCCTGCGCCACCGCGCCGGTGTCCGCGGGCTGCACCTTCCCGACGAGGTGGGTTGGTACCTGCTCCGCCACCAGCCACGGGACCCGGCGCGCCTGTTTCGCCTGCTGGAGGTGCTGGATGAGGCCGCGCTGGCGGAAAAGCGCCGCCTGACCGTGCCGTTTGTCCGCCAAGTCCTGGCGCGGCAGGAGCCTGGCTGACTGGGTTGCTTGGCAGGTTACTTCCTTAAAGGTTAGTAATCGCCTTTCACGAGCCCGTGGTCGTCGCGTTGCGCCGCCTGCCGGGCCCGGCGCCGCAGCCAGTTCGCCGCCACACAGGTGCTGAAAACAATCAGTGCCAGTAGCAGCTCCGCCAGGGCCAGCCAACGGGTGGTCCCGGGGCTGCCCAGCATCGCCGTGGCGTGCACCAGGTAGATCGTCATCAGCAGGCTGGTCCAGCCGAATGTGTAGGCGCGCGCGTCCAGCATGCCGCGCACCCCTGCAGCCAGGGGGGCAACGGCCACCAGCAGGACCGGTGCGATCAGGCCTTCCGGCGGCGGCGCCAGCCAGGTGACCCAGGCCGTGAGCAGGGCGATGAGCGCCAGATGCGAGCCGGCCGCCGCCCACTGGAGCGCGCGTTCCGTGGTCATCCGCCCGACCCGCTCTGGAGCTGCTCGGCGGTGGCCGCCAGGCGCCGCCCGAGTGCACGACACAGGCGGTCCTCGCTGTCCGTGGCCGGTTGTTGCCCGTCGCCCCCGGCGACATGGCTGGGGCCATACGGTGTGCCGCCACTGGTCGTCGCCGTCAGGTCGGCTTCCGTGTAGGGCAGCCCCAGCACCAGCATGCCGTGGTGGAGCAGGGGCATCATCATGGTGAGCAGGGTGGTCTCCTGACCGCCGTGGAGAGAGCCCGTCGAGGTGAACACGGCGGCGGGCTTGCCTGCCAGCGCTCCGCTCAGCCACAGGCCCGAGGTGCTGTCCAGGAAGTACTTCAGGGGGGCGGCCATGTTGCCAAAGCGCGTAGGGCTGCCCAGTGCCAGGCCGTCGCAGGCCTCCAGGTCCGCCAGCGTGGCATAGGGCCGGCCGTCTCGGCCAACCCGGAGGCCACGGACCCCCCGGTCCCCGCCGACGGCCCGCCCTATGCCACGCTGGCGGAC
>JAWOFB010000191.1:0-4155 GCA_046482445.1 Ectothiorhodospiraceae bacterium
CATGGGCGTGTAGTCGTCGTTCAGCAACAGCACACGGTACTTGGGCGGCTGTTTCAGCCGCGGCTTCGCTTCCTCGACCGACAGACCGTCATCGCCCTGCTGATCGCGCCGCTCGTCACTCATGGCCTTGCTGATGAATCTCGATGTCTGCCTCATTGCCCTCGTGCCCGGGGACACCACTCCGACCGGACAGGCCTCCGATCGCCGAACCGCTCCGCTCATTATAATCGGCGACACTTGCTCGTGGCCAAGCTGCGTCCTAACCCCAAGGGCCAGGGCGCTCCCGGGACGGTATGACAACGTGCACCTCCTCCGACAATGCGGCCGATCCAGTGCGGAATCAACCCGCGTGCTCCGATGAAAAAGGCCCGGACGGGTCAACCGGCCGGGCCTGCATGGTCTCACAGGGCTTTGCCGGGCTCGTTGCCCCGGCAGGCGAGCCTCAGAACTGCTGCTCTTCGGTCGAGCCCTTCATGGCGGTGACCGAGGAGCCTTCGCCCTGGATGACGTTGGTTACAGTATCGAAGTACCCAGCGCCCACCTCGCGCTGGTGCCGCGTTGCCGTGTAACCGTCCTTCTCACTGGCGAACTCGGCCTGCTGGAGCTCCGAGTAGGCGCTCATCTGCCGCTCCTTGTAGCCCTTGGCCAGCGTGAACATGGAATAGTTCAGTGCGTGGAACCCGGCGAGGGTGATGAACTGGAACTTGTACCCCATGGCACCCAGCTCGCGCTGGTACTTGGCAATGGTGGCATCGTCCAGGTTCTTGGCCCAGTTGAACGACGGCGAGCAGTTGTAAGCCAACATCCGTTCCGGATGCTCATCGTGGATGGCATCCGCGAACCGCTTGGCGAAGCCCAGGTCCGGCGTACCGGTCTCGCACCAAATCAGATCGGCGTAAGGCGCATAGGCCAGGCCGCGGTTGATTGCCTGCTCTTCACCGGCCTTGACGCGGTAGAAGCCCTCGGCCGTGCGCTCGCCCGTGACAAACGGCATGTCCCGCTCGTCGGCGTCGTTGGTCAGCAGGTCTGCCGCCAGGGAGTCCGTACGGGCCACCAGGATGGTCGAGGTCCCCATGGTATCCGCGGCAAGCCGGGCCGCGACAAGTTTTTCCACCGCTTCGCGGGTGGGCACCAGAACCTTGCCGCCCATGTGCCCGCACTTTTTCACCGCCGCGAGCTGGTCCTCGAAGTGGACCCCGGCCGCGCCAGCCCGGATCAACGCCTTCATGAGTTCGAAGGCGTTCAACACACCACCGAAACCGGCCTCGGCATCGGCCACAATCGGCGCCATCCAGTCGATGCTGTCGTCGCCCTCGGCGTGATGGATCTCGTCGGCCCGCAGCAGTGCGTTATTGATCCGGTCCACCACCGAAGGCACCGAGTTCACGGGATACAGGGACTGGTCCGGATACATGGTGTGCGCCTCGTTGGCGTCCGCGGCGACCTGCCAGCCCGACAGATAAATGGCGTTGAGCCCCGCCTTCACCTGCTGCAACGCCTGGTTGCCGGACATGGCGCCCAGGGCGTTCACGTACGGCAACTCGTGCATCAGGCGCCAGAGCTTGTCCGCCCCCTGCTTGGCCAGGCTGTACTCGACCGGGACCGTGCCGCTCAACCGCACGACTTCCTCGGCGCTGTACTCGCGCTTGATACCCTTCCAACGCGGATTCTCCGCCCAGTCTTTCTTCAGCCGCTCAGCAGCTGCCTGATCATTGCTCATGAAAATGCCTCCCGAAAAAGGGCGATGATTCACCCCTGTCTGAAATCGGCTTACCGGCCCGGTATGCAATGCCGGACGGAACCAGCCGCAATGCCTGGCTCCGGGACGCCCTCTCGACTGACGGCCCTTCTGGGGCCGGCTCAGGCTTGGTCGCGTTGCGGGCCGAGGGCGGGATCAAGCCGCTTCGCAGGCCCGGCGGAGACCAGGTTCTACCGCCTCTGGAACTCCCGGAGTGGATACTGCGGGAACTCCGGCGGGTCGACGCCGCGAACCTGTGCGCGTTACGCCCCGATCCGATTGACGAACGGAGCTGGCGTCGATGCGCGGGTAGTGTATTGCCGCGGCGCATCATTTGACAACAACGGCAATGACCGGGAGTGCGTTGGAGCACCACCTTGTCCCGGAACCCCGGCGCGTATAGCATCCCGGCCATGGTCTGGAAACCCCACGTTACAGTTGCTGCGATCGCCTGCGTGCGTGATGCCTTTTTGCTCGTCGAAGAGGAGGTCGGCGGGCGTCTCGTTCTGAACCAGCCCGCGGGCCATCTCGAACCCGGAGAGAGCCTGGTCGAGGCCGCCATCCGGGAAACCCGCGAAGAAGCCGCGTGGGACTTCCATCCGCGGGCCATTGTCGGGGTTTATCGCTGGCCGGGACGCGATCCGGACGCCACCTATCTGCGGGTTTGCTTTTGCGGCGACGTTGACGGACACGATCCTGAGCAGCCGCTGGACGACGGTATTCAGCGAACGCTCTGGGAGCGCCCCGAGGTGCTACGCAATCAAGCTGAGCGACTGCGCAGCCCGCTGGTCACGGCTGCGATCGATGATTACCTGCGCGGCCAGCGCTATCCGCTGGACTTGATACACGACATCGCCGAGCCCTAACGGCGGCGACCCGGCGACCCCTGGTTGCCGCGCCCGGAGAACAACCCCATGACCGCGGGCCCAGACCCCGAAACCCCCGCCACTGTCATTGTCGCCCTCTCGGGGGGTGTGGATTCGGCGGTAGCAGCACTACGCCTGGTGGAACAGGGGCATCACGTCCAGGGGCTTTTCATGCGCAACTGGGAGGACGATGACTCCGAGACCGTGTGTACGGCCGAGGAGGATCTGGCCGATGCGCGCCAGGTCTGCGACGAGCTGGACATCCCGCTGCACCAGGTCAACTTCGCCGCCCGTTACCGCCAGCAAGTCTTCGAGGACTGCCTGGCCGCCTTTCGCGCCGGCGTCACGCCCAACCCCGATGTGTTGTGCAATCGCGAGATCAAGTTCCGCGCCCTGCTCGACCATGCCCGCCGGTTGGGCGCTGATTTCCTGGCCACGGGCCACTACGCGCGAGTCGGCCGGGACGCACACGGACGCACCTGCCTGCTGCGCGGCGTCGACGCCAACAAGGATCAGAGTTATTTCCTGTACATGGTCGGCCACGAGGCCCTGGAGCAGACGCTTTTCCCACTGGGCGAGATGGAAAAGCCCACGGTGCGTCGTCTGGCTGAGGATGCTGGCTTCGACAATTTTGCCAAGAAGGACAGTACCGGCATCTGCTTTATCGGCGAACGCGACTTCCGGGCCTTCCTGCAGCGTTACATCGCCACTGAACCAGGCCCCATGACGGACCCGTGCGGGTGTGTCCTCGGGCAACACCAGGGGCTGGCCTTCTATACAATCGGGCAACGACAGGGGCTCGGTATCGGCGGTCCCGGCCCGCCCTGGTACGTGGTGGCCAAGGATGTGGCGGCGAACACCTTGATCGTGGCGCAGGGCAACGACCACCCGGCATTGTACCGCGACAGCCTCGAGGCAACCGACCTGCACTGGGTCGCAGGCAGCTCCCCCCTGCAGGGCGAACCATTGGCCTGTACAGCGAAGATCCGGTACCGCCAGCCCGATCAGGCCTGTACGGTAACAGTGCACGGTGAGCGCGTACGCGTGACGTTCGCGCAGCCGCAACGCGCGGTCACCCCGGGCCAGGCGATCGTGTTCTATGACGGCGCCGTTTGCCTGGGCGGTGGCACCATCGCAGCGGACGACATCGAAGGGGACTGATGGACAACGCCGTGCGTGAACAAACACTGGCCCTCGCCGCGCTTTTCCAGGCGCTCGGCGAAATCCGCCGGACGGCGCGCTCCGGTCAGTGCAACAGTGAGGATGTCACCACGTGTCTCAACGGCCTGCTACTGCCGTTTGACGGCCGTGTTGGCGAGGCCTTCGGCGGCGAGGCACGCCTGCTTCCGGGTCTGCAACGCCTGCGCGATCAACTCGCCGACCCGCGGGATACCGAACTCACTCGCTACGCCGTTGTTCTCATGCACCTGGAACGTAAGCTCATGCGGCGTCGCGCACTTCTCAAGGAGCTGGCGGACGGCCTGGCCCAGGCCAAGCGCCAGGGCCACAAACCGGGTGATGTATCGCCCGCTCGAAGTGCTGCTTTGGCGT
>JAWOFB010000223.1:0-2745 GCA_046482445.1 Ectothiorhodospiraceae bacterium
CAGGAACAGGGTGTAGGCCCAGACCGCGAAGCCCGCCGTCAGTCCGGTGACAGCACCGGCCCGGCTGGCGCCCTTCCAGTACATCCCCAGCAGGATGGCCGGCGCGAACTGGGCCACGGCGACAAAGGAGATCAGTCCGATGCTCACCAGGGTGTAGCTGTCGGCAATGAGCCGGAAATAGGCGTATCCCATCAGGACCAGCGCGGCGATGATGAGCCGGCGCAGGGTGATGATGGTCCGCCGCAGGTCCAGCCGCTGGACGAACGGCCAGTGGCGGAGCCGCAACAGGCAGGGCATGATCAGGTCATTGCTCACCATGATGGCCAGGGCGATGGTGGCGACAATGACCATCCCCGTGGCCGCCGAGAAACCCCCGATGTAGACCAGCAGGGCCAGCAGCTCGTTGCCCTCGGCCAGGGGCAGCGCCAGGACGTAATTATCCGCCGCCACGCTTCCGTCGCCGAAGAACACCAGCCCGGCCAGCGCGATGGGCAGGACGAACAGGTTGATGACCAGCAAGTAAAGCGGAAACAGCCAGGCGGCGGTGCGCAGGTGGTCTTCATCGACGTTTTCGACGACGGTGACCTGGAATTGCCGTGGCAGGAACAGGATGGCGCCCATGGAAAGCAGTAGCATGGCGAGCCAGCTACCGTAACCGCCGGTGCTGTTCCGCAGCGTCAGCAGCTCGTCCAGCTCCGTGTGCTCTCGGGCCTGCTCCATGAGTTCCGCCGGGCCCGGGAAGACGAAGAAGGTCACGAAAATGCCTACGGCCACGAAGGCGACCAGTTTGACAACGGACTCGAACGCCACTGCCACCACCATGCCTTCCAGGCGCTCGGTGGCGTCGATATGGCGTGTGCCGAACAAAATCGCGAATATCGCCAGTATGCAGGCGACCCAGAAGGCGTTGTCGCCGAACAGCCCGGCGGGCGCAGCGGTGTCCGGCTCCCCGGGAAAGCTCGCCAGCACCTCGAAGCTCGCGGCAACCGCCTTGAGCTGCAGGGCGATGTAGGGCGTCACGCCAATAACGGCAATGGTGGTGGCGATACCACCGAGGAGCATGCTCTTGCCGTAGCGTGAGGCGATCATGTCCGCAATGGAGGTGATGCGGTGTTGCTTGGCGATACGGATGAGCTTGCGCAGGACCAGCCACCAGAGGATGGCGACCAGGGTCGGCCCCAGGTAGATGGTGACGAACCCCATGCCGTCCTGTGCCGCCCGGCCGACACTGCCGTAGAACGTCCATGCCGTGCAGTAGACGGCGATGGACAGGGTGTAGATGACCGGATTGTTGACCAGGGAGTGGCCCGCCTCCGCCCGGCGGTCCGCCCAGTAGGCAATGCCGAACAAAAGCCCGATATACGCCAGCGATGTGCCAATGAGCAGCCACTCGGCCACGTCCGCCTCAGCGCCGGGGAGCGCGGGTGATCAAAGCGGTACCGGTGATCAGCCCGAGCCAGATCATGAACAGATAGGCGTAGATTACCGGCACGCCACCGATACTCCCGCGGCCGTCGACCAGGGATAGCAGCGGCGGATTGAACAGCAACAGGCCCAGAACGAACAAGGCCACCAGGCGTTCACCGCGCCCGGTGGCGGGCCGCGTACCGCGTTGCTGGGCCGCCGTCGCCATGATCAGCTGGACTCCAGCATGGCGACGACCCGGTTGACCACGTCCTGGGTGGCGAACGGCTTGGTGATGTAGTCGTCGGCGCCCATGGACAGTCCCTTCTCGCGTTCGACCTCGCGACCCTTGGCCGTGAGCATGATAATGCGCATGTCAGCCAGATCGCTGCGCTCGCGCAGTAGCTGGCAGACCTGGTAGCCGTCCTTGCGCGGCATCATCACGTCCAGCAGCACCAGGTCCGGGGTTTCCGCGTCGACTGCGGCCAGTGCCTCGTCGCCGTCGCGCGCCGTGGTCACGGTGTAGCCGCGCTGGCGCATGAGGTATTCCAGTGACAGCACGATGTTGGGCTCGTCGTCCGCGATCAGGATCCGCTTCGCCATCGTGTTCTCCTCGCCTGTTATACGGCCGGCCTCTGACGGGCCGGTGCCTTGCAGCCATTATGGCGCGGGAAACGGGCGGCGTCGCCACCCCGGGCGCGGTGGCTCGGGCAAGACCCGGTGCCGGGTCCTTTGAGCCCGGGCACGGTTGGTGCCGGGAGGGCTGTGGCAGGATCAGCCGCTGCGCTGCATGGTAAAGCGGGCGAGCGCCCGCAAGCAGTCGGCGGACGCGTCGAAGTCCCGCAGGCTTTCCAGCGCCCGGTCGACAAGCGCTTCGCCGTGCTCCTGGGCCTCGCGCAGGCCCAGGAGGCCCGGGTACGTCGCCTTGGCGAGGCGCACGTCGCCCCCCGCGGCCTTGCCCGTTTCCTCCGGCGAGCCGGTGACGTCGAGGATGTCGTCCCGGATCTGGAAGGCCAGTCCCATGCTCTTGGCGTAGCGATCCAGGCGGTCCAGGCGGTCCTCGTCGCTGTCGGTGGCGCACAGGGCGCCGAGCAGGACACTGGAGCGGATCAGCGCCCCGGTTTTGTGGATGTGGAGGTCTTCCAGTTGTGCCAGGTCCAGGTCGGCGCCGGCGGCCTCCAGGTCCATGGCTTGGCCGCCGGCCATGCCGCGCGAGCCGGCCGCCATGGCGAGCTGGGCCAGCATGCGGTTGCGCGTTGCCGCGGCGCCCGGGGAGCTCGGGCATCTCCCCGGGCGGGTGGCCCTGGAGACCGAAAAGTACCTCCTGATACGCCTGCCGGC
>JAWOFB010000229.1:0-9110 GCA_046482445.1 Ectothiorhodospiraceae bacterium
AGGAAGGTGTCACCGTTGGTGGCCAGCACCTCGAACTGGTGCTCGCCATCCACCTCGGCGATCTCGATGATGGAGATATCGAAGGTGCCGCCGCCCAGGTCGTAGACAGCCACCTTGCGATCGCCGCCCTTCTTGTCCAGGCCGTAGGCCAGTGCCGCCGCCGTGGGCTCGTTGATGATGCGCTTGACTTCGAGCCCGGCGATCTTGCCGGCGTCCTTGGTGGCCTGGCGCTGGCTGTCGTTGAAGTAGGCCGGGACGGTGATCACCGCCTCGGTGACCTCTTCGCCGAGATAGTCCTCGGCGGTCTGCTTCATCTTCTGCAGCACGCGGGCGGAGATCTCCGGCGGAGCCATCTTCTTGTCGCGCACCTGCACCCAGGCGTCGCCATTGTCCGCCTCGACGATGTGGTACGGCATCTCACGGACGTCGCGCTGGACGACATCCTCCTTGAACTGCCGACCGATGAGCCGCTTGACGGCGTGCAGCGTGTTCTCCGGGTTGGTGACCGCCTGCCGTTTGGCGGGCGCGCCCGTCATCACTTCGCCGTCTTCGGCGAACGCCACCACGGACGGTGTCGTGCGATCGCCTTCACTGTTCTCGATGACGCGGGCCTGCCCGCCTTCCATGACGGCCATGCAGGAATTGGTGGTGCCCAGGTCAATGCCGATGATCTTGCCCATTGCGATGCTCCCTCAATGTTGATGCCAAATTTGGTTGTCGCGGCCGAACCGTCGCTGCTTCCCGATGTTAGGGCGCTGGCCGCGTTTTCAAGCCGCTGTCGTCAGGCCTGTTCGTCGATATGCCCGCCCTGCTGCTGATCCGCCTCCTTGGAGACGATCACCATGGCCGGGCGCAGCAGCCGCTCACCCAGCAGATAGCCTTTCTGGACCACGTGGATGACGGTATTCGGCTCGTGCTCGGCGGAGGGCTGTGTGGCCATCGCTTCGTGGCGCTCGGGATCGAACTTCTGACCCATGGGATCGACTTCCGTGATCTCGAACTTGTCCATGGCCTGGGTCAGCATCTTGAGGGTGAGCTCGCTCCCCTCGGTGAGCTTGGCCACATCCGCATTGGATTCCTGGGCCGCGGCCAGCCCCATCTCCATGCTGTCCTTGACCGGGAGCAACTCGCTGGCGAGCTTCTCCAACCCCTGCCGCTTGGCCTGCTCCACATCTTTCTCGGCGCGGCGGCGGGCACTCTCCATTTCCGCACGCGCCCGCAGGAACTGATTCCAGTTACCCTCGGCCCGTGCCTCGGCCTCGCGCAGTTGCTCTTCGAGCTCCCGGATACGGGCCTGCTCCGGTGTCTCCTGCTCCCCGGAGGACTCACCACCGGCCCTGTTAGAGCCGTCCTGGCCCGTTTCGGCCTCGGACTCCGGCTGCGGGTTCTCGGGCTGCTCGGATTGCTCTTCGTGATCCTTTTCCGCCATGGGTGCTCTCCGTTCTCTGTTATACGGCGATCAGCCGCCGTGCGGCTCGCGCACAAAATCACCACGGCCGGCGCCCGCTATCGGACGCCGCCGGCGTCGCTTGCCTGTTACATGGGGATCAATGGGAGTGATTCAAGGCGGACCCGAGCAATCGGGCAGTCATGTTGACCACGGGAATCACCCGATCGTATTCCATGCGGGTCGGTCCGATGACGCCGAGCACGCCCAGGACCTCGCCATCGGCCGAGTACGGCGAGGTGACAAGGCTGCAGCCGTCGAACACGCGGTACCCGGACTCTTCGCCGATGAAGATCTGCAGCCCGTCGGCCGTCAGACAACGGTCCAGCAAGTGCAGGATATCGCGCTTTTCCGTGAACGCCTCGAACAGGCTGCGCAGCTTCTCGACGTCGGACAGTTCCTGGAATTCCATCAGGTTCGTCTGGCCGGCCAGGACGTAGTCGTCACCATCCTGGCCGGGTCCGCGGTCGAACACCTTGCCACCCAGCTCGACAACCTGGGCCATGAGCGCATTCATGCGCTCCTTGTCCGACTCCATACTCTGCAGGAGTTCGCTGCGCACCTGATCCACGCCCTGCCCGGCGAATTCCGCATTGAGGAAATTGGCGATCTGCTGCAGCTCACCCTGGGTGTAGTCCCGATCAGTGTGTACGACGCGGTTTTCCACCTCGTGCTCGTTAAGCACGAGAATCGCCAGAACCCGCTGGTCCGAAAGCGGCAGAAATTCCACATGCCTTAACGCGCGCGGCCCGTGGCGCGGTAGCGTCACCAGACCGGCCAGGCGGGTCAGGCCCGACAGCAGGTTGGATGCCGAATCCACGAGGGCATCCGGGCTCTGGTCCCCGCCGAGCTGGATGTCCGTATCCCGGAGCACACCGTTGTCCAGGTCCTGGAACGCGGGCAAACTGTCCACGAAAAAACGGTAGCCCTTGTCCGTGGGCACGCGGCCAGCGGATGTATGCGGGGCCTGGACATAGCCCATCTCTTCAAGATCGGCCATGACATTGCGCACGGTCGCGGGGCTGACATCCAGGCCCGACTCCCGGGTGAGCGTCCGGGAGCCGAGCGGTTGCCCGTCACGGATATAGCGCCGAACCATGATGCGCAGCAGGTGCTGAGCTCGTTCGCTGAGATCGTCTTCGGCACCTTGCTTGCTCATAGCTTCTTGTGTCCCGTTGCCGACTGCCCGATTACGACGCTCAACCATGGCCTTGGATACCATGGAACAGGGCCCGACCACCCGGCCATAACCGATGCCTGTGCCATCAAGCACTCGGACAACAGAGTGCTAACGAACGCTAGCAATCGGCCTTGTAGAGGTCAAACCGCGCCCGCAACCCGGGTGATCCCGCTGCGCAGCGTCGGTTACACTGGCGCGCCAGAGCCCCGCCAAGAAGCGGACACAGCCGCTGGCTCGACGGCGTCACGCAGGGAAACACGCATGCTCAACCACGTCCACGTCCGCGACTTCGCCATTGTCGACGAGCTGGAACTCGAGTTCGGCGCCGGTATGACCGTGCTCACCGGTGAAACCGGGGCGGGCAAGTCCATTCTCGTGGATGCCCTGGGGCTGGCCCTGGGCGATCGGGCCTCGGCGGACACGGTGCGTCCGGGCGCGGAGCGCACGGAGATCAGCGCCACGTTCGATGTCTCTGCCCTGGAGGCATGCCAGGAGTGGCTCCGCGACAATGAGCTCGATGATGACACCGAGTGTCTGGTCAGGCGAACGGTCCAGGCCGGCGGCCGGTCCCGGGCCTTCATCAACGGGCGCGCCGTTCCCCTGAGCCAGGTCCGTACCCTGGGCGAGTTTCTACTGGACATCCACGGCCAGCACGAGCACCAGTCTCTCATGCGCCGGGATGTCCAGCGCACGATGGTGGACCGTTTTGCCGACAACGACGCGCTCCTGCGGGACGTCGCCGCCCTGCACCGGGATCTCGAGTCCACCCGCAAGGCCATGGACGAGTTGCGCGGCGGGTTTGCCGACCAGCAAGCGCGTCGGGATCTCCTCGCCTATCAGACCCAGGAGCTGCAGGCCCTGGATCTCTCCCCCGAGGGCCTGGAGGCACTGGAGACCGAGCACCGCCGCCTGGCCAATGCCGACAGTCTGGCCGAGGGCAGTCAGCGTCTGCTAACCCTGCTCTACGAAGACGAACAGGCCGCCCAGTCTCTCCTCGGCCAGGGCCTGCGGGAACTCGATGATCTGGTCGCAAAGGACCCGGAACTCGCCCCCGCCCGCGATGCCCTGGGTGGGGCCCAGGCACAGCTCGAGGATGCCGTGGCCACGCTGCGGCAGCGCCTGGACTCCCTGGAGATCGATCCGCAGCGATTGCAGGCCCTCGAGGATCAAATCGCCACACTCAGCGACCTGGCCCGCAAGCACCAGGTCCGCGAAGACGAGCTCGGCTCGGTGCGTGACCGCCTCCAGGCGGAGCTCGAGGCGCTCGACAACAGCGGCGAGTGCCTCGCCGAGCTGGAGACGCGCTACAAACAACTCGAAGACGCGTATACGGACAAGGCGCACGCCTTGCGCGAGCGGCGACAGACGGCCGCGGAGGAGCTGGCACGCCGGGTCACCGAGCAACTGGGCGAGCTGAGCATGGCGGACGCCGCTTTCCACGTGGCGGTCGCACCGCTGGGCCAGGAGTCCCCGACACCCCACGGGCTCGACGAGATTACCTTCCAGGTCCGCACCAACGCCGGCCAGCCGTTCGGGCCGCTGAACCGGATCGCCTCCGGCGGCGAACTCTCGCGCCTGAGCCTCGCCATCCAGGTGGCGGCGGCCGGAACCGCAGCCATCCCGACCCTGATCTTCGATGAGGCGGATGCCGGGATCGGAGGCGGCGTCGCCGAAGTGGTGGGCCGGCAGCTGCGCTCCCTGGGGGCACACCACCAGGTGCTGTGCGTCACCCACCTGCCGCAGGTCGCCTCCCAGGCGCATCACCACCTGCAAGTCGCCAAATACACCCGGGACGAGACCACGGCCACCACAGTGCAGCCCCTGGCGCGCGAGGAGCGGGTGGAAGAGCTTGCCCGCATGCTGGGAGGCATCGATCGGACGCAAACGACCATGGAACACGCCGCCGAAATGCTCGACCGCGGTGCGTCCGCATGAGCCGTTGTTACCACCCCTTCGTGCAGGGCCGCCCATGCGCTACCATGCGCGCTTTACGAATGCTTGCAGGCTCGCCATGCGTACTTTGATCCGCGTAACGCTTCTGGCAACGGTCATGCTGGTTACGGCCGGGTGCTCGTACAGCAATATCCCGTTTGCCTACGAGGTCCCCGTCCAGCAGGGCAACATCATCACCGATGACATGATCGCCGAACTCGAACCGGGCATGAGCCGGTCGCAGGTGGAATTCGTACTCGGTAAGCCCGCGATCAATGACCCGTTCCGCAGCGACCGCTGGGACTACGTCCACACCGAGGCGGCTGGTGGCGGCGGCGATCCCGACCGGCTCACCGTGTTCTTCGACGGCGATCGCCTGGAGAGCCTGGAGGGCAACCTCGCCCCTGAAGACTTCGGCGAGTCCTGACGCCGATCAGGAGCCCTGCCCGAAGCGCGCCCGCTGCCGGCGCGCCTCGCGGGGATCAATCTCCAGCGGCCGGTTGATCTCCACCCGGTCGCCCGATCGCAAAGGTTGATCGTCTTGCACGTGTCGCCCGTAGATCCCCAGCGGCGCGGCGTTGGGATCAATCTCCGGGAATACCGACTCCAGCCCTGCCTGGCGCACGGCTTCGCGCGCCGTGGTCCCGACTGGCACCTCGAGGGATCGAACTTCCTGACGCTCCGGCCGGGCGTAGGCGACCTGAATGCTCAACCAGTCAGTCACGGCCCCGGCCATCGCGGCCATAGAGTGCGTCCGCTCGCTTGACAAAGGAATCCACCAGTCGGTTGGCGACCTGCTCGAACACCCGCCCGAAGGCCATGCGTACAATCGAGTTGCTGAATTCGAACTCCAGATCCAGGGCCACCTTGCTGGCGTTGTCGCCCATCTGCTGAAAGCGCCAGTAGCCATCCAGGCGCCGGAAGGGCCCTTCCACCAGACGGACCTCGATCATCTTGCCCCTTTGGGCCCGATTGCACGTGGTAAAGGACCGACTGACGCCGCCCTTGCTGATGGTGACGTACGCCCGAACCTCGTCACCACGACGTTCCAGCACGCCGCTGTCGCTGCACCAGGGCAGAAACTCCTTGTAACGATCCACGTCGTCGACAAGATCGAACATCGCCTGGGCGGAGTGCGACACCAGGGCGCTGCGGGAAATGGTGGTCATGGGCGTGCTTGCCCCTTTTTTTACGTGGTTTGCTAGAACACTGCCAGACGGGCGACGCTCACCAAAAGCCCGAGGAGCAGCGCCGGGGCAACGTAGCGCAACCCCAGTCGCACAATCTCGTGGCGATGGGTGTCGCGAACGTGCAACGCGCCGCGCAACGGCTCCCAGGAGGTACACCAACCGGTGAACACCAGCAGGACAAGCGCTACCCCCGGAATCACCGTCCAGACAAGCGCCCGCCCCGCGTCCACCGCTATCAGAGTGCCGCTGTTGTCCGAGCGCACGGCGGCCACGGCCTCCGTATGGAACCACCCCTGGGCCACAAGCGCCAGGAAAGGCCCGGCCAGCCAGGCCGCGCCCGCCACCAGCGCAGCCGCGCCGACCCGGCGCAGACGGCCCTGCTCGGTGACGGCGCTGACCACCACCTCCATCAGGGCGATCACCGTTGTCAGTACCGCCATAACCAGCACCGAAAACAGTGCCAGCAACGCTTCTCGCCCCCCGGGCAGCGCGGTCAACGCTTGCGGCAGGTCGTGAAAGATCAGCGTGGGTCCGGTCGCCTGCCCGTCCATGCCTCCGATGGTGCCCATGGCCATGACCACGAACAGGGCCGCCAAAACCGCGAACAGGGCCTGCAAAGCCAGGCCTGCGCCGGCAGCACTCGCTGTCGGCCAGCGACTCGGCAGCGCGGCACCGAACGCAGCCGCAATCCCCAGCGCGGCCGCGGTGGAGAAAAGCGCGTATTCGCCGGCGGCGCGCACGCCGTCCCAGCCCAGCATCGCCGTGCGCACGTCGAAAACGGCACGCCAGGCCGAACCCAGGTCGGCCTGCAGCGCAAGCCAGGCCAACAGACCGAGAAAAAGCAGCAGCATCGCGGCCACCATGGCTCGCATGACCGGCTCCAACCCGGCTGTGTAGCCCCGGCCGACAACGATCCCGGCAGCCGCCACCGCCAGCGTATGCCAGAGCAGGAAGCGCTCGGGCCGGTCCCAGATGTCCGCGAACAGCGCAGCGGTGGTGACCACGTCGAAGTCCAGGGAGGGATCGACCACGGTCGCGTGCAGCCATGCCCCCAGCCAACCCGCGGCGGCTGCCTGAAACGCCAGCATGACCCCGGCGGCCGTGACCACCAGCCAACCCACGCTCAGCCAACCCGAGCGCACCCCGCCCTGATCACCGGCAATTCGGTACAGCGCGCGTGGCAGGCTGGCGCGCATCGCGCGCGCGACACCGATCTCCGCCAGCCAAAGCGGCAGCACGAGCAGCGCCAGAAAAACACCGTAGATCAGCAGAAACGCCCCACCCCCGTGGGTGGCCACCAGGTGGGGGAACGTCCAGACGTGACCGAGCCCGATCGCCGCACCAGCCATGGCGACGACGAACGCAAACGGCCGCGACCACTCGCCGTGGAGCCAGCGCTTGGGAACGCTCACACACTCTTCTCCCGCATCATGGCTGTATTGTCACGAACCCCCACGAGTGCGGCAAGCGCTGTCGGGTAGCCGCCCGTAGCGACCGCCGTTACAATGCGCCGCGTGAGCAAGAAATCCGGCAAGAAAAAACCAAGTGACAGCAATGTCATTGCTGTCAACCGCAAGGCTCGCTTTGAATTCTTCATTGAGGAGACCTACGAGGCTGGCCTTGCGCTCGAGGGCTGGGAAGTCAAAAGCCTGCGCGCCGGTCGCGCGAATATCCAGGAAGCCTACGTGGTGGTGAGACGCCGCCAGGCGTGGCTCATCGGTGCCAACTTCCCGCCCCTGCCGTCGGCGTCAACGCACGTGCGTCCGGAACCGACCCGCACGCGCAAGCTCTTGCTGCACCGGCGTGAACTCGCTCACCTGATCGGCGCCACCGAGCAGCGCGGCTATACCCTGATCCCGCTGCAGCTGTACTGGAAGCGTGGTCTGGCGAAACTGGCAATCGGGCTCGCCAAGGGCAAACAGAAGCAGGATAAGCGCGAGAGCAAAAAGCAGCAGGACTGGCAGCGGCAGAAGGAACGCTTGCTCAAGCACAAGGTCTGATGCGATGAGGTCGGCCACCCGAGCAGGGGCGACAGGACCTTGAAAACGGCGTAACATGGAGTCATCTCCAAGAAGGAGACGCTGACCGCATCGGGGGTGACATGGTCTCGACGCGGGAAGTGAAGTCTTAGGTGCATGCCGAGGACGTCATCTCACCTCGTAAAACAGGATGGCCAACTTAAAATAGTTGCCAACGACGAAGACTACGCTCTAGCGGCTTAAACCCCGCTAGCCCCTGATCGGTAAGTGCCTGTGCTTCCGTGCTCAGGGGTCGATAAACACAGGATCGCAATGTGCGGGTTCCGTCTGGACCCGGCATTGTTAAATCAATCAGGCTAGTCGAACGCGTTCCAGTGTCTGCCGGGGAGCGTTCGGCGAATGTCAAAGGGCGGGCTAAGCATGTAGATCCGAGGGTGGATCTCCCGCGGACGGGGGTTCAATTCCCCCCACCTCCACCAAACACGGGTTCAACGAAGTCCGACAGCTTCCGGAAACCCTTCTAAACCCCGCGCCACGCGGGGTTTTTTATTCCCGCCCTGTCCGGTCGATTCCAGCTCCGTCGCGTTGTCTCTGTGGGTATCGTTGCGGGTATACTACCCATACCCGGGCTCCTCTACCCACAAGGTGCGCAATGGCCAGAGAAACCAACAAGCTAACCGTGAAGCAGGTCGAGGCGGCCACCTACACGGATCGGGCTTACAAGATGGCAGATGGCGGCGGGTTGACCCTGTCTGTCCAGGAGCAGGGCAAGTACTGGTGGTTCCGCTATCGCTTTGGCGGTAAAGAGAAGACCATCTCGTTCGGCCGCTTCCCCGAAACGCCTCTCAAGCGCGCCCGAGAGCTGCGTGATGAAGCGCGAAACCTGGTTAACGCTGATGTGGACCCGAGCGCCAACCGTAGAGCGCTCAAAGCCGCACGAGCCGAGGCCTCCGAGAACACATTCGAGGTGATCGCCCTTGAGTGGTTTGAGGTGAAACATCAACTCGAAGTCGTGCCCGACCACGCAAGCCGCAATCTTCGCAGGCTTGAGAAGTACGCGTTTCCTGCCCTAGCCAAGCGGCCCGTGGCGGATATACAGCCTCAAGAGGTTCTGCTCGTCCTGAAAGGTATCGTCAGCAAGGGGCACATTGAGACAGCGCACCGCGTCAAGGCGCTGATCGGACAGGTATTCCGGTACGCTGTCAGCACGAGTCGGGCGGAGCGCGACATAACGGCTGATCTCCGGGATGCATTACCCTCAGCTAAGGAGAAGCATCATCCAGCCATCACGGATGTGAACGAACTGCGTAGCCTCCTGCAGGTCATGGACAGCTACTCAGGCCAGCCAAGTACGACCGCAGCCCTGCGACTCGCCCCCATTG
>JAWOFB010000248.1:0-3915 GCA_046482445.1 Ectothiorhodospiraceae bacterium
GATTGGCTGCAGCAATGCGGGGTGGACACGGTCGCGCTGGAGTCCACCGGGGTCTATTGGATCCCGCTCTATGACGTGCTGGAGCAGCGTGGATTGGCGGCCTGGCTGGTGGATGCACGACAGATGAAGTACGTACCGGGGCGCAAGAGTGATGTTCAAGACTGCCAGTGACTGCAGAAGCTGATGAGTCTGGGCCTGTTGCGCTGAGTGTGATCACCTGATTTGATGTTCTCCTGATCACGTTCGTTGATGGGCGTGATCAGCACGAAGCCGCCGGACCCCGGGAGGGGTTCGGGGGCGTCTCGAGCGCGGGGCTTGGGAGAGTGTCAGAACGGAGGGCTGTCCGGGTTTTCGGGTGGGATAGGATCGTCGGACAGGAAGCTCAGTTGGGTCAGGTTTTCCTGCGAGCGTTCGTGGTGGTAGCGATGGATCTGCCCGAGGTAGTGGGATTCGAACAAGACCAGGAAGTCGCTGAGCAGGGCCTGCAACTGGACGGCGGAGTCGTCGCTGAGTTCGGGCCAGGGCAGCGATCGGGGCTGGGAGGATGAGCGCATGAGGGTCTCCAAGGGGGTTCAGCGGCGTGCGGCGGCGCGGCGTGGCGGGATGGGTTTTTGCGTGGGGGCGAACACGTCGAGGTAGAGTTTTTCGTCGAGTTGCGGCAGGTCGCGTTGGGCGGCCACGGCGAGCAGTTCGGCGGCCAGGGTGGTGAGCAGGCGGTAGTTGCCGACGGCGTGGTCACACAGGGTGTGCTGGAGCGCGGGGGTCATCAGGCTGGTGTTGCCGGCGCTGTCGAGCAGGTGCTGCAGGCAGGCCTGGAGTTCATCGCGGCTGGCGGCTTCGGTGACCAGGCGGGTGCGGATGCGTGAGCCGAGCGGGATCAGTTCCTCGCGGCGCAGTTTCTCGGGCAGGCGGGCATCGCCGGCGAGGACCACGCACAGGAGCGTCTGGGAGTCGAACCGGGCGCTGGCCATCAGGCGCAGTTCGGACAGGACCGCGGGGCTCATTTCCTGGGCCTCGTCGATCAGGAGCACCGCGCGCCGGCGAGTGGTCTCCAGATGCGCGAACCAGTTCTCGCGCAAGGCCTTGAAGCCACCCCAGCGGTTGTGCGGGCGCAGGGGGACGCCGAAGAGGTCGCCCATCTCGCGGTAGAAGTCGGCCAACTGGCTCTGCGGATGATGGATGGCGGCGACGGTGAGATCCGGCAGCCGTGCCAGGCGTTCTGCGGTCAGGCGCAGGACCACGCTCTTGCCGGTGCCGGGGTCGCCGTGGATCATGGCGAAGCCACCTTCGCGGATCAGGCCCTGTTCGATGCGCCAATAAAAGTCTTCGACGCGCGCCGGCACATAGAGCGCCTCGACCGGGATTTCGGGGGCGAACGGGTTCCACTTCAGCCCATAGAGGGCCAGTAACTTCGGGTTCATGCGGGGTCCTCTTCGGCGTTGGGGGTGGGCAGGTAGGCGGGCGGCAGGCCGGTGGCGGCATAGTCGGCCAGCAACTGGCGCAACAGCGGCGCCATGCCCGAGGGCGGCAGCGGCGTGAGCGCGCGGGCTGCGGGCGGCCGGGCGCGTCGTTGTGCGTTGGCGTTGGCGGATTTGTCGAGCGGCAGCACCGGGCACAGGACGGTGCCGGTGCGGGGTTCGACCAGATCAACACGGGTGCGATCCCAGCGCGCGTAGCGCAGCGACACCCGGTCGAGGTGCTGGTAGCGGGCGGGGATCTCGAAGCGCTGCCCCTCCAGGGACACGGTGCCGTCGGAGCGCCGCTGACGGCGGATGACCTCGACCCGGAAGGCATCGGCCAGTGCCGCAACCGGCGGGCAGTCCCGACGTACGTTCGGCCCGGCCAGGTAGCATTCCAGTGGGGTGGCGTTGAGTTCACTGTGGCGGGTGCGGTGATATTCCTGCTCGGCCCAGGCCTGCGTGGCCTGATTCAGCAGATCGAGCGTGAGTGGCGTCTGCCCTTCCAGCATCGGCATCAGGCGACCTTCGATGCGCCCCCAGAGGGACTCTTGCTTCCCGTTTTGGTAGGGCGAATAAGGTAGCGTGGTCTGGTGCAGCACCCCCAGGCGCTGCAGTCCGGAGACGGTTTCCTCGGCGAGCATCGCCGCACCGTTGTCCGTCATCAGGGCGCGCGGCAGGCCGCGCTTCATGAACGCCTGGGACAGGCTGTGGACCAGGCTCTGCGCCGTCTCGTCCAGGTACCACTGCAGGTGGCAGATCAAGCGCGAGCGGTCATCCAGGATGCCGAGCAGGAATGGCTTGACCCAGACCCCGTCCTGGGTCAGCACCTTGCGCGAACCGTGGTGGAAGTCCAGGTGCCAGAGCGCGGAGACGTGGTCCAGCTCGTAGCTGCGCACCTCCAGCGCTGCGAACCGGTCGTGGGCGTGGAGCGCGCCGTCGGTCGCACGCTTCGGCCGCGCCTGGCGGAACATCCCGTGCGCCTTCAGGTAGCGCCGCACCGTGGCGTACGAGGGCGCACCGTCCTTGCCGTCGGGCAGGACCGCGCACAGGTTGTCGAAGTGCAACTGCGCGGTCCAGCCGGGATGCTCCCGGTACTGCTGCACCAGCGTCTCGATCACCGCCGGCGTCATGGCGGTGAAGTGGCCATGCGGGCGGCGCTGGTTGCGCAGTGCCGCCACCGGGTCGGGGGCCGAACGGGCCGCGTAGTACCAGCGCTCCAGCGTAGACACCCCGAAGCGGACCGGGGTCCCAGTGACCGGGTGGCGCCAGTCGCGTTCGGCCAGGGCCGCCAGCGCCGCCTGCAACGCACCCGGCTCCGGTGGTGCGGCGAACAACGGGCCAATGATCGAGAAGCGCAAGCGCGCCCAGCGATCGCGCAGCAGAGGATCGTTCGGTGAATGCACGTTCGTCTCCCAAAACGGGCGGCGCCGGCGGCACCGCGACCGGGAGAGAAGGCTACGCAGCGGGAATCGGTTCGACCATTGGCATCCTCTGCGGGAACTCAGCGCCCCTCGGGCGCCGTGACCGTAAGTGGGGTGAGCAAGGCCAGCAGGCGCCGCAGCGGCTCGTGTCCCGGACCGGGCAAGCGCTCCAGGAGACTGGTCGGCAGTTCTGCAGCACCCACCGGCGGCAGGAACCGCGCACCCAGCACCCGCCACAGCGAGGTCTGCACAAAGTCTTCGCGCCACCACCGCCGCCAGCGCGCCACGGTGCGCCAGGGAATCGCAAGCGCCTCACTGAGTCGGGCGGCAGCCGTGTTCTGCCCGGCCGGCCGGGTCGACCCCAGCACCACCACCCAGTTCAGCCATACCCGCCGCCCCAGAAAACGCACCGACTGGGTGGTCGTCCGCCGTCGGCACTGGCTACAGCAGAAACTCAGCCGCGTCGCGTATTCAGCGCGGAACGCACGCGGACAGCCACGTGGCTTGCGTGGATAGTTGGCGCGGTGCAGGACGCCGCCACACGCGCATCCGGACGCCTGTGCGTCGGCCGCCAACGCCTCATCGATCTGGATCAGAAAGCGGAAAAATTGGGGATCGGACAACGGAACATGGCACACTGTGAGCGTCTCTTGGCGTGGTAACCAGAGACTCCCCCGAAGGGCGCGTTCGTTCAAGCTCCCCGAGGGGGATCCCCCCTCAAACCTCACCCTGCGTGATCATTCCAGCCGAAAACACCCTCAGTAGGGGTGATCGTACTCACCGCATTACCCCGGATGAGGTCTACTCCCAGACCAACGGGCTGAGAAAAGCAGCCTGACACCCAATGACCGATGGCTCTCACTTATCTTTCCCGATCGGTTGTCCAGTCAACCCCGACCACCTCTCTCCCTGCCCCCTTATTCCCCGAGCCCAACGCCGAAGAGTGGGTCTGCCAGCAGGTCAAGCAGCGAATCGCCAGACACTCCGTGCGCAGTCGCGATGACCTGAAGAGGGTCGCGTCAGCCGTATTGCGT
>JAWOFB010000268.1:0-3727 GCA_046482445.1 Ectothiorhodospiraceae bacterium
GCCGATATAGGTCCACAGCGCCGTGGCAGACAGGGTCTCCGGATCGACCACGACCACGTCCAGCACGTCCGGGCGCAATCCGCCCTGCCATTCCAGGGTGTCCCGGGTAGCGGTCTCGACCCGGTCCCCGGGGAAGGTGTTGCGCGCAACCTCGTGGAGCTGCCAGGTGCCCTCGCCCAGGTACTCCGCGCGGGCCGCGGTGACAACGTGCCGGAGCTCCTTGTCCGCGGCGAAGGTGTAGATTCGCAGGCCGCGCAGCAACTCGGCGCGGGGGGCGGAACCGATATTGACGAAGCTGTCGTCGGCGCGGGCCCAGAAGCCGTCACGGCTGAGCATGGACACCTCGCCCCCGCCGCGCGCCCCGCTCTCGCGGGCGAACCGCTCGGCCGCCGGCACGCCCCACTCGCCCAGGACCGCGGCTGCCGCGGCGAGCAGCAGCCCGGCCATCATGACCGCGCGGGCGATCCCGAGCACCGACAGCCCGGCGGCGCGCATGACCACCAGCTCCTGGCGCGCCGCCATGCCGCCGAGGGTCATCAGGCTGCCGATGAGCGTGGCGATGGGAAACGACTCGTAGGCGCGCTGGGGCGCCGTCAGAACCACCTGGACCAGGGCCTGGAGCGCGGTGTAATCCGCCCCTGTATCGGCGCTTTCATCGACGAACGCGAAGATCAGCTCCATGGAGACGATGATCACCAGCACCGCCAGGCTGCCGCCGATCACCGCCCGGGCAATGTAGCGGTCAAGAATCCGCACGAGGCCCCCTGTCGCTGCGGTGCCCGACACGCCAGCCGTACTGGCGGGCGAGCCAGCCCACGGCCAGTGCAGCGACCGCCAGGTGCACCGGCCACAGGCCGATCCACGGAGGCAGCGCACCGTCTTCCAGGGCTCCCTGGGTGATGGTCAACGCGTTGGAGTAGACGGCATAGACACCGACCGCAAGCAGCAGCCGGCCATACCGTCCGTCCCGCGGCGAACTGCGGCTCAGCGGAATCGCCAGCAGCCCCAGTGTCAGCACCATCACCGGCATGGACAGGCGCCACTGCAGCTCCGAGAGGTCCCGGGGATCACCCGAGCGCCACAGCGACCGCGTCCGTCGGCCGTCACGATCGATGCCCACCGAGGGCGGCTCGCCCTCGGCTACGCGCACGGCATGGAGTGCATAGTCGTAGGACCGCCACTGATTCTGCCCGGGCAGCCCGTCGTAGCGATGCCCGTCGAGCAGGATCAGGTACTGGTCCCCGGACTCCGGGTCCACCTCCACATAGCCCTCCGGGGCGGCCATGAGCACTTGTTCGCCGCCCTGGCGCGTCTGCAGGAAGATATCCCGCATGCGCTGGTCGTCCTCGCTGAAGCCCTCGATATAGAACATGCCATCGGCGCGTTCGGACTGGATGAAGCGCCCGGGCCGAATGGCCTGGATCTCCACCGTCTCGCGCGCACGCTCCTCGGCGGTGTCGCCCGAGCGCGCGGCCCAGGGGCCCACATCCAGGGCCAGCCAGCTAATGACCACGGTCAGCGGCACGGCCAGTACAAACAGGGCCCGGTAGAGTGCCCCCGGGCCGACGCCGCAGGCCGCCAGCGCCGCCATCTCGCTGTCGCGATAGAGCCGGCCCAGCGCGAGCACGATCCCCAGAAAGAAGCTGCCCGGCACCGCCAGCGCTAGGTAACTCAGGGCCTTGTAGCCCATCAGCTGGAGGACGATATCCCCGGGCAGCGAACCGCTGGCCGCGTCACCGAGGTAGCGCACCAGGCGGTTGGTAAACAGCACCACCACGAGCACGGCGGTCACGGCGAGCCACGCCAGGGTGATCTCGCGGACGAGATAGCGGGCAACGATCCCGATGGTCACGACGGTTTGCCGCTCCGAGGTTGTGTGACTGCCCTAGCAAGCTGCTAGTGGCCCGTAACGGGTCCGGTGGCCAGGCACCGTGAAACATTAGTAAACTGCGCGACTGCCGCGGGATGCGCGACCCGGGAATCGTACCAGTCCCGCGGCGATTGAACCGCATGGGTCCCGTGCGGAGGCCAGCGCCCGCCGGAGGCCGAAGGCAATGCCGCATGTGGCATTTCACATCCTGGACGGCGCCGTTGACCACGAACGCCTGGTGTATGCCTGCCGGGTGGCGGAGAAGGCGTTCCAGCGGGGCCATCAGGTTCACGTGCGGGTCACCGACGAGGCCATGGCCGGGGAACTGGACACGTTGTTGTGGACGTTCCGGGATCGCAGCTTCGTGCCCCACGCGCGCGCCGATGCGGCGGCGCACGAGCGCGAGCCGGTCATGATCGGCGTCGCCGGCGACGCGCCGGATGACGGTTACGACGTGCTCATCAACCTGGCGCCGGAAGCCTGGTCGCAGCCGGAGTCCTTTGAGCGCATTGTGGAGGTCGGCAACAACGACCCCCAGGTGCTGCGCAACGCCCGCTCGCGCTACCGCTGGTACCGCGAGCGCGGTCTGGAGCCTGAACACCACACCGTGGGGGGAACGTGAGTCAAGCGCCACCGCCGGTTGTTGACGATGTGGTGATCCACGGCGACGCGCTGCGCCGGCGCGGTCTCTGGTTGCCCGTGCAGCCCGTGGCCGACAACGGGGCGAGCCGCGCGCCGACCCGTGATCTGCCGCCAGGCACCCGGGCAATGGCCGAGCGCATACTGCCGGAAGTCCGCCAACGTGCGCTCGAAGCCGGGCGCCGTGCGGTCCGACCCCGGCCGCGGCAAGACGACGACCGCTGAATCCAGCGACAACCCAAACACAGATCCGCAGGCACGGCATGGACAAAACCTACGAGCCCCACCGCATCGAACAGCAGTGGTACGCCTACTGGGAGCGCAATCACTACTTCGCGCCGTCCGGCTCGGGCACGCCCTACACCATCATGATCCCGCCGCCCAATGTCACGGGCACGCTGCACATGGGGCATGCGTTCCAGGACACCATCATGGACGTGCTTACGCGCTATCACCGGATGCGCGGCTACAACACCCTGTGGCAACCGGGCACCGACCATGCCGGCATCGCCACACAGATGGTTGTGGAGCGCCAGCTCAACGCCGAGGGCACCAGTGGCTACGACCTGGGCCGGGAGGCCTTCGTCCAGCGCGTCTGGGACTGGAAGCGCGAGTCCGGCGGCACCATCACCCAGCAGTTGCGCCGCATGGGCGCCTCGGTGGACTGGTCCCGCGAGCGTTTCACCATGGACGACGGCCTGTCCCACGCCGTGCGCGAGGTCTTCGTACGCCTCTACCGGGAGGATCTGATCTACCGGGGCCAGCGCCTGGTGAACTGGGATCCGGTTCTGCACACGGCCGTCTCCGACCTGGAGGTGGTCTCCGAGGAGGAACAGGGCCACATCTGGCACATGCGCTACCCCCTGGTGGACGGCAGCGGCCATGTCACGGTGGCCACCACCCGCCCCGAGACCATGCTGGGTGACACGGCCGTCGCCGTGAATCCGGAGGACGAACGCTTCCAGCACCTGGTGGGGCGCTCCGTGGAACTACCACTGACCGGGCGCACGATCCCGGTGATTGCCGACGACTACGTGGATCCCGAATTCGGCTCGGGTTGCCTCAAGATCACCCCGGCCCACGACTTCAACGACTATGCCGTGGGGATGCGCCACGACATGGAACCCATCAACATCCTCACCGAGGATGCCCACATCAATGCCAATGCCCCGGGGGCGTATCAGGGCATGGACCGGTTCGAGGCCCGCGAACGGGTCG
>JAWOFB010000196.1:0-5177 GCA_046482445.1 Ectothiorhodospiraceae bacterium
GCACCATCCGCCGCCGACCGCGTCGCGCCCAGCGACCCGGACCGTCCCCGTGCGTTTTCATCCACCCACGGCTGCCCGCCAACGGGGCCGGCTGATGCGCGACACAACGGCCACCCGCACTGACGTGCGCGGCGAAGGGCCGCATCGTGATGAGGCATGACTTGATTCCCGAAAGGGTTTGCACCGGCCCAACGAACGGAGAGATCTGTATGAGTCGTTATTTCGTGGTTGTCGCCGAAGGTTCACGCGCCCGTTTTTTCACTGTCGAGAATCCGGAGGTTCCCGAACTGGAGTCCGGACCGGACCTGGTTGAGCAAAAGACCCTGGCCAACCCGGCCCACAAGGCCCACGGCGGGGAGCTACTCGCGGACATGCGCAGCGGTCGCAACCGTGCCGGTGCGGGCCAGGCCCACGGCTACGACGACCACCGGGAGCAGTACGACGACGAGTGCGAACGGCGCTTTGCCCGAGAGATCGCCAGTGAGGTCAGCAGCATGACACGCGCCAACGGCACTCGCCACGTCATCCTGTGCGCCGAAAAGCGCATGCTCGGCTTCCTGCGCAGCACCGTCCACGAGGCCGTGCCCGATGGCATGGACCTGCGGGAAGTGCCCAAGGATCTGGCCAAGCTCACGGCACGCAAACTTCACCAGCGCCTTGCCGGGGAGGGCTACATCCCGCCGCGCCGCAGCCGCGCCCAATAGCACCGGGCGGCCATGGACAGGGATGTCCAGCCCCCGAATCCGGCCGAAAGCCTATTGATGTCCCGACGGATCGCGGCTGCGCGACTAGACGCCGCTGCCAGCCAGCGGGATGGTTCATGCCAGAGGAGAGGAATCTGGAGCGGGTGATGGGAATCGAACCCACATTAAGAGTCGGGTAAGGAGGAGACCTTGCGGTCTCCCCCTCCCCTAAGAACCGGGCGTGCGAGTTTCCCCGCACCCGGCTCAAGCAGCCGCTAAGCCTCGACGAGTGTTGTCGAGACCGGCGACCCAGCCATCATCGAATGAAGCTGACGATGGCAATTCGGGTGCAACAGCAGCAGATTGCTCACCTCGTCACCCCCGCCTTTGGATCGCCAGACCTTGTGGTGGACGTCCCACCCCGTAGTCCGGGTAATCAACTGACGGCAGCGCGGGCAGCGCCCTTGCTGTTGCTGCAAGAGCCAACGCAGACGACTCCGCCCCTTTGTTGTGGCGAGCATTCGCGCCCGGATTCGGGAGTCGAAATACGTATGCCACTGCGGGTCGAAGGGGTTTGCGTCCGCCTTCAACTTGCGGTGCTTTTGGATCGAGTGATCCGAAAGCCGGACGAGCGTCTGGTGCCCATCCGTGAACACCCAATTTCGGGATTTATTCGACCGGTAATACCGTTTCCGAATCCAACGTTTCCCCTTGTTCGGGTGTCGACGGAGCGACCAGCGCCACAAAGCCCGGAATATCTGGTGATCCAACCGGGCAAAAGTGCGCGACGCCATCTGGGTGCGATGATAGTTGGCCCAGCCCCGGAGAACGGGATTGAGAGCAGCTATCAACTCACCTTGTGGTGCCGTGCGCATCTGCCGGATCAAACACCTGACGTTCCGGTAGAACGCTGTGACGTTCCCCTTACTTGGAACCACGAGCAAGCGACCATCGCGCTTTCTCACGGTCCATCCTAGAAAGTCGAACCCCTCGGTAACATGGACGATTCGTGTCTTTCGCGGTGACAGTAGCAGTCCCCGTTCGGACAGAAAATCGTTTACCCAGGGCAAGACCTGCTCTTCCAGCAACTCACGAGTAGCTGCTGTTACGATGAAATCATCCGCGTAGCGGACAACATTCACCTTCGCGCGGCGCGGAAATGCGGCCTTCAGGCCACGTTCCAAGCCGTCCAGGACCAGGTTGGCCAGGGTGGGCGAAATAATGCCACCCTGAGGCGTACCTGCTTTCGTCGGGAAAAGTCGTCCTTTCTCCACATAACCGGCTGACAACCACTTCCGGATGAGATCGCTATCCGTAGGGATATTCCGAACCATCCATTCGTGACTTATGTTGTCAAAACATCCCTGAATATCCGCATCCAACACCCACTGAGGGGAGTGTTTACGGTTCAGTGCATTCGCACATTGGACGATAGCGTCCGCCGTGCAACGTTCCGGCCGAAACCCATAGGAGTTGGGGTCCGCTGTACTTTCCGATACGGGTTCCAAAGCAAGCAGGTGCAAAGCCTGCATTGCGCGGTCCCGCATCGTTGGAATCCCCAGCGGCCGTTTGCCCCCATCCGATTTCGGGATGTGGATACGCCGTAGAGGCTTGGGTCTGTAACCCTGCGGTCGTAATGACCGGAGAGCAGCAGACTTGGCTTCCGGGGTAGACCATGTTTCTCCGTCTACACCCGGGGTCTTGCGCCCCCGATTCTCGGTGACACGACGGACAGCGAGTGCCTTTGCGCTCGTGGAGCGCGTAAGCAAACGCCGCAGTCTCTTCACTTTACGCCAGTCGCCGAGCTGGGTCGCCTTCGCTATGCGGGTCTGTAGCCTCCGAACCTCCTGATACGCCGACACCCAATTGATGCGGTGCCAGTGGGACCAGTCGGTGGAGACGACATCGCAGGTCGTTGCGTCCATATCAGTCTCCTTTGGGTGAAGCCATCCCTCGGGCGAGGAGATGGAGCGGGTGATGGGAATCGAACCCACATCATCAGCTTGGGAAGCTGAGGTTCTACCATTGAACTACACCCGCAATGACTACCCTTCAGGAGCTGATACAGCTCTCCCCTGAGGGGAGATTAGCATCCACCCCCTCAGGGTATTCGACTACAGGACCTATCTAGCGATAGGCCACCATGCGGAAGTCAGCATCCTTTCGGATCGGGGCGATCGTTTCATCCCCTATCCACCCCGTTACAGGGTGGCGTTCGCTTTCTCCGCACTCCTTTACCCGCTCCGCCGTCAGAACCTCTTGCGAGGAACCTAGTCCTAACAGGACAGCGAGTCGGGCTTACCACGTTCCACGTCAGTGACACGGTCTACTAGGGTTCCGTCTTTCCGCCGGTGGTGCTAAAAGCCAGCGTGCCTCGACCAAGCAACGAGACATCCGACCACATCCCGTTTTGGGCCAGGCCTGTCAGACGCTTTGGCCTGTTGAGCTTAACGACGGTTTTACAACGGTTCGCTTATGCTAACCCTCTAGACCAGCCTAGCGCCTAGCCAGCTGCGTCTGCTGGCACTCTACCGACCCCTCACGGGGACGGCATACCCGAAAGGGTGGCTACATTGTCAGGACGCTTAGCACAGCACGGTTACCAGTGCTGCACCGTCCCTAGACTACGGGTGGCTGGACACCCGGTCCACTACAACCAACAACTGCCGGTTGCCGAACAATCACCGACGCGGCCTTCGCCGCGGATACCTTGTGAACCCAACGAAACACCGTTTGGGCTTCTCCACACAGGCGCTGTACTGTTTATGCCGCTCTCATCGTGACGGCAAGGCCAGTTACCTCCGCGACTCGTGTCGCACGCTTGGGAAGCTCCCGTTCTACCATTGAACTACACCCGCTTCGGGACTGTGTAAGGTAGCGGTGATCCCAGCCGGTTGGCAAGTGCTGCACCGCTTCGTTGTGGCATCAGCCCCCGTCCCCGGTACAATACGGCCTCCGAGTCGAAGCAACCCCGCAGACAACCATGGACATCGAGCTCAACGGCGAACGCACGGCGATACCGGACGAGATCACCGTCGCCGACCTGGTGGCGCGCCTGGAGCTGGGTGATCGACGGATCGCCGTGGAGGTCAACGAGAGCGTGGTACCGCGCAGCCGATTCGGACAGCAAGTACTCCATGCGGACGACCGTGTGGAGGTCATTCACGCGATCGGAGGCGGCTAGTGCCCTTGGCAGACGACACCCTGGAGATCGCCGGTCGACACTACGGCTCACGGTTACTGGTGGGCACTGGTAAGTACCGCGATATGGAACAAGCCGGAAGCGCCATTGCGGCAAGCGGCGCGGAGATCGTGACCGTCGCCCTGCGGCGCTCGAACATCGGCCAGAACCCGGACGAGCCCAACCTTCTGGACGTAATCCCGCCGGAGCGCTACACCATCCTGCCCAACACCGCCGGGTGCTATAACGCACGGGATGCAGTACGCACGTGCCAGCTTGCCCGGGAACTCCTCGACGGGCACCGGCTCGTCAAGCTGGAGGTGCTGGGCGACGAGCGAACCCTGTATCCGGACATGCGCGAGACCTTCCGGGCGGCGGAGGAGCTGGTTGCCGACGGCTTCCAGGTCATGGTGTACATGAACGACGACCCGGTGGCCGCCCGGGAACTCGAGGCCATGGGCTGTGTTGCCGTGATGCCGCTGGCCGCTCCCATCGGCTCCGGGCTGGGCATCCAGAACCGCTTCACGCTTCTGGATATCGTCGAGCAGGCCGGTGTGCCGGTCATGGTCGATGCCGGTGTCGGTACCGCTTCGGACGCCGCCGTCGCCATGGAGCTGGGCTGCGACGGTGTGCTCATGAACAGCGCCATCGCCGGCGCCGGCGACCCGGTGCGCATGGCCGGTGCTATGCGGGATGCGGTCACGGCCGGGCGCGAGGCGTGCCTCGCCGGCCGCATGCCACGCAAGCGCAACGCCAGCGCGTCGTCACCCCTGGAGGGCACCTTCTTCTGAGACGCCATGCACGCTGACGACACACGGCAACGGCGTCCGGTACGCAGCTTCGTGCGCCGGGAGGGTCGCCTCACCCCGGCACAGCGGGATGCCCTGGAGCGGCTCTGGCCCGAGTACGGGCTGCCGGCCCCGCCCGCACCGCTGGATCCCGGGTCCGCATTCGGTCGCCGCGCCCCGCTGGTGCTGGAGATCGGTTTCGGCAACGGCGAGTCACTGGTGGCCAATGCCGCCGCTCACCCGGAGCGCGATTACCTGGGCGTGGAAGTCTACCGCCCCGGTGTCGGCCGTTTGCTGCATCAACTCGCGCAGGCCGGGCTGACCAACGTGCGCGTCAGCCAGCACGACGCGGTGGAGGTCATGCAGCACCAGCTGTCCCCGGGGTCAATCACGGCAATCCAGCTGTTTTTCCCGGATCCGTGGCCGAAGAAGCGCCACCACAAGCGTCGCATCGTTCAGCCGGAGTGGTTGCGGCTGGCTGCTAGCCGGCTGGCGCTCGGAGGCTGGCTGCACATGGCCACGGAC
>JAWOFB010000228.1:0-4498 GCA_046482445.1 Ectothiorhodospiraceae bacterium
CCGCGTCGCGGCCGGCGCCCGCGCCGCCTAGCTCCTGGAGTCGTCGCAGGACCTCCGGGGCGTCACCGGAAGCGCCGCGCTCACGGGCGGTAACCCCCATGCCCACAAGCGCGTCGTAGCCAGCGCGCAGGGCCGAGAGGACGTCGTCATCGGCGGGCAGCCGGTTCGCCTCCATGTCCGCGAACCGCTGCTCCATGACGTGGCACAAGTTCGCAACCGCATCGAAGCGCGCAAGCCGTGCACCACCCTTGAGGGTATGCAGGGATCGCTGGATGTCGCTGAGGGTCGCCGGATCCTCAGGGTTATCCTCGAGGTTTTCCATGGTCTGATCCAGATGCCCCAGGATGTCCTCGGCCTCTTCCAGGAACAGGGCCACCAGATCCGGATCGATGGCCTCATGGGCATGGGTTTCGGTGTCCGGAGCCTGCGTGACCGTCCCTGCGCCAGCAGCCTCGGTGGCAGCGCTGGCGTCTTCCGGTTCTGTTACAGCGGCGCTGTCCGGGTCGGAATCGGCACCCGGTGTTGGTTCCGTGCCTGCCTCACCCGCTTCCGGGGCGTCGCTTGCCGTCGGCTGCTCCGCCTCGCGAGCCGCATCCGCAATCCCCTCGTGAATCGCCCCGGCGTCCGGCAGGGGCTCCGCGTTTCCGATGGCCGTGACCATGGCCTCCAGCGTATCGGCGCCGCGGGCCAGCAGATCCAGAGCGGTCTCATCCAGTGGCTCGTGTTGCTCCTGGCGGTTGGCGGCCAGGTGTTCCAGATCCCGGGCCAACGCGGCCACGGGCACCACGTCCGCCATCCGGGCACTGCCGCTGAGCGTGTGCAGGCTGCGCACCAGGTCCTCAGTGGGGTGGGCCTGCGTCGCGCCCTGCGCATCGCCTAGAAAAGCCCGGACGGTGCCGAGGTGATCCGTCGCCTCGTTGCGGAAGATTTCGTAGAGCGTTGGGTCCATGACGACCACGCCCGGCTCCGGAGCGTCCGCCGGGGATGCATCGGTGGCCGTGTGCGCTTCCGCATCCAGCGCCGGCCCCTCGGCCGCCGCGGCCGTGTCACCCATGTCGCCAGGCGCGGGGCCGTCGTCCGTCTCGGCGGGGGCGGCCTCCGGGTCCTGCGCCGCGTCTTCCTCTTGGTCCGAGCCGAATGCCGCCTCACTGGTCTCCGCAGCCGCGTCGGCAACGGAGGCCGCTGAAGCGTCATCGCCGGCGATGCCGGACTCGTCATCCGCCGCGGCCGACTCCGGAGTCACCGAAGGCTCAGGCGCTGGGGCGTCTTCATCGCTGTCCGTTTCGGCTGGCGACTCCGAGTGTTCGGCGCCGATTTCCGACGCGCCGTGGTCACCCGGCGTCTCCTGTGACACCTCCCTGGCAGCGTCCGGCGCCGCCACCTCATCGGCGGTGGCGTCACCGGCCGGCTCCGCCAAATCCGGACCCGCCGGTGTGGCATCCGCGCTGGCTGGCTCGCTCGTGTCCGCGTCCGCATCAGCGCTTTGTTCGGCGTCGCTGTCGGTGTCCGTGGCACCAGCGCCCGGATCCGTAGCGGCAGGGCTCCCGCCGTCCGTGGCTGACGCGCTGGGATCCGGCGGCGTGCCCTCAGCGGCCGAAGAGCCACCGGGCCCGGGGCCCGAGGGCGGTTCGCCATCGACCAGGCGGGCGGCCTCTTGCATGATGGCGCGCACGTCCATGCCGGGTTGCGTGCCGTCGCGCAGCTCCACGGCCAACTCCGGGATGGCCTCCAGGGTGCGGTCGATCACCCCGAAAATCTCCGCCCCCGGTGGCAGCAGCCCGTCGATCACGCGGTTGAGCATGCGTTCCACGGACCATGCGAGCTCGCCCACGAGCAACGCACCCGCAAGACGGCCGCTGCCCTTGAGCGTATGGAACATCCGCCGGATAGTCACCAGCGCATCGTGGTTGTCCGGATCCCCGCGCCAGCGCGGATAGGCCTCCTGGATGGTCTCCATGCACTCGTCGATTTCTTCCAGGTAGATATCCAGAATCTCCTGGTCCATGTCATCGGCGAGGACGGCGACGTTCGGGTCCACGCCGCCACTGCGACCTGTCTGCGCCTGCCTCGGCGGGCCCGCCGGGGTCTGGGTGCTCGCGGCCTGTTCGCCGGCACCGGCGGGCGTTATGGACTCGGGCTCACCGGCTTCCGGTTCGGTGGTTCCCGGCTCGGCGGCTGGTGTCGCGGCCGTCTCGTCGGCGTCGGGACTGCTATCCGCCGCCTGGTCGTCACCGGCATCCGGCGGTGGCGCTGCCACGATGTCCTCACCGTCGGACGGATCGGCAGCGAGGGTGCTGGTATCCGCGGTGGACGGTGACGTGGTCGCAGCGTCCGCCACGGCGGCACCGCTGTCGGACTCGGTTCCGGCATAGCCCAGCTCACCCAGACTGGACTCCGCGACTTCCAGGATCCGGTCGCGACCACCGCGGTCTTCCAGAACGGCTTCCAGGTAGTACTCCAGACTGGTCACCGCATCCGCCAGTGAATCCAGACGCTGCTGCGGGATTTCGCGCTCGGCGGAGATCAATTCCTCGCGGATGAAGCGACCGGCATCCCGTACCAGGGCGCCAGCGCGATCCAGACCAATCACGTCCAGCGCACCCTGGAGTCGCTCGAGAACCGGCTCGAGACCGGTCAGCGGGGCATCCTCATCCCGCCCCTCGGTGAGGGCAACCAGGGCCTCCTTGAGACTGGCGATATCCGCCAGCGCTTCACTAATGGCCGTCCGGTGGACCGAGCGGTACTCAAGCTCGAAGAGGTATTCGTTGTCCGGCGTGGCGTCACCGCGCTCCGCCTCGCCCTGAGGTTCCAGCGGCGTTGCCCCGGTGGCGACCA
Organism: Ectothiorhodospiraceae bacterium; assembly: GCA_046482445.1. Lineage (GTDB taxonomy): Bacteria > Pseudomonadota > Gammaproteobacteria > Nitrococcales > Aquisalimonadaceae > Aquisalimonas. The sequence goes on from JAWOFB010000228.1 coordinate 2,836, forward strand.
ACCCGTCCAGTGCCGATTCCACGTACAGCAGCGTCCGCGCCGCCTCCAGGCACGTCGCCTCGGCACCCGGCTCACCGCGACCGAGGCGTTCCACCGGCTCGATCTGGGCGCGCACGGCACGCCGCGGCGCAGCCAGTCCCAGCATCCCCAGGGTGTCGCCGATGCGACGGAGCGTATCGCCGGCGCCTTCGAGACGTTCCGGCTCGGCGTGCTCACTGCGCTCGAACAGGTCCAGGGCATCCTTGACCGCCGTGATGTCCTCGCGCAGGGCGCTGGAGACGCTCTCCAGAATATCCGCCCCCGGCCGGAAGCCACCGCTGTCGGCGCCGCTCGATCGCGACTCGGCGTCCTGGCGCAACGGTGCTAGCCCGAACCGTTCCTGAATCGCGCGAACCCGGTCGGTCGCGGCCCCGGAGCGCCCGACATAGAACAGCATGTCCTTGAGAATGTCCCGGGGTGGGTCCTCGCGCAGGACGGACTCACCCTCGTCGATGACCCGTTTGAGCTGCCGGTCCACCTGCCCCAACAGGCGCTTGACGGCGCCCTCGGCCTCAGCGAGATCACCGTGGCGCAGGCTGTCCACGACACCGGCGGCAATCCACCAGAGATCGCCGCTGCGGTCATCACCGGAGGCTGCGTCCAGTTCGTCCAGGATACGCTGCATCTGCGCCAGGCTTCGTTCCAGGGCCTGGCCCCGGAGGTAGTTCAACAGCGCCCGCTGATACTGATGACGCCGCCGATGGGCAATATCGATGATGCTCGGCTGGGTGCGCTCGTGCCGGGGTTCTTCCGGGGCCTTGTCCAGGTCCGGCTGGAAGAGTTCGCTCTCGGACAGTGGCTCTGCGCCCCGGGCGCTGCGCAACTCGTTGCGCAGGGGCAGCACCAGCAGCCCGCTATCCGCCTCGCCGCGCTGAATGCGCTCGAGGTAATCCGACACCGAGAGGATGGCCCGCATGAGCACCTCCTCCATGGCATCGGTGTTCTCCAGCTCACCGTTGATCAGGCCATCCAGCGACTGCTCCATGTCCTCCACAAGCCCGCTCAGGCCGTAGAGTTCAAGCATCTGCAGGGTGCCATAGACCTGGTGCAGGTAGGTCATGCAGAACCGCAACTGCGTGCGGTCGCTGGCATCCTCGGCGTAGTCGTTCAGCGCCTGCGCCGCCTGCTGGAGGGTGTCATCGAGTTCACTGCGCACCCACGCCAGGGTACCGGTGTCATTGGGCCGCTCACTGGTCATCGGTCGCACCCAGAGTCATTGGTCGGCGAAAGGCCAGCACGTCCCCGCCACGGTCCTGTCGCCACAGGCCGGCGGGACGCCCGCGATACTCGCCAGCTCCGAGGATTAGCGTACCCCCGGGCCGCAGGTGGCGCGCAAGGCCATCAACAATCGCTTGGCGCCGCTGCTGATCGAAATAGATCAACAGGTTCTGGCAAAAGACAAGATCCATGCCCAGGCTCGGTGCCCGGTCAACATCGAGTACGTTCATCTGACCGAACCCGACGCGCCGGCGCAGTTCGCGCACGACCCGGAAGCGCCGCTGGCCCGGAATGATTTCACAGTAGCGGGCCTGATCGGCCTCGGGGATATCGGGGAGCCGCCTCAGCGAGTAGACGCCCTGGCGCCCCACACCCAGGGCATGAAGACTGATATCCGTCGCGGTAA
>JAWOFB010000180.1:0-4972 GCA_046482445.1 Ectothiorhodospiraceae bacterium
GCGTGCACCTGTGTCAGCACGCCCGGTTCGAAGGCAGGATCGCCGCGCCAGCCAGTTTGCTCGAGACGGTAGCGGACATAGCCGATGGTCTCCTGCAGATTCAACGGCTGCAGCTGCCATGCGGCGATGAGGCGCTGGTGCACCTGCTCCAGCTCCGGGCGGTGCATCATCTCGGCCAGCGGCTCCTGCCCCAGCAAAACGATCTGCAGCAGCGGCTGACCGGCGCGTTGCAGGTTGGTGAGCAGGCGCAGTTCCTCGAGCGCGGTCGGGGCCAGGTCCTGGGCCTCGTCAATGATCAGCAGCGTGCGCAGCCCCTGCCGGTGCATCTGTGCGAAGAACTCCATGAGCCGCTGCAGCACCTGTGACTTGCGTGGCTGCTGGGATTCCAGCCCGAAACCGTGAGCCGTCATGCGCAGCAGGTCGTCCGCCTCGAGTTGCGTGCTCACGAGGGTCGCGGTCACGACCTGCCGCTTCGGCAGGTGCTCGAGCAGATCGTTGACCAGCGTGGTCTTGCCGGTGCCGGGGCTGCCCGTGATCATCACGAAGCCCTCGGCCCGGTGCAGCGCGTACTCCACGTACGCCTTCGCCCGGGCGTAGCTCCGGTGCGGGAAGCAGAATCGTGGCTCGACGCTGAGGCGAAACGGATCCGCGCTCAGACCATAAAAGGCTTCGTACATAGCGGTGGTGTGTCCCGGGGTGCGCGCCTCGCGGGCGTGCGGGCAGTCTCTCCGTGGGGGGGGGTCCCGTCAAGCCGATGGCTAGTAGGGAACGGGGAACGGGGTGTGCACAGATCTGCCAATCTGTTCCCATAGGGGCTGGGGACCGGCGGTTCAAGGGGCTCCCTGCGGTGCCGATAACGGAGGAGGCCGTCAGCAGTGGCGTGGGAACTCTGGACCTCGCGATGTTTTCAGCGTCTCATCACGGAGAAGAGTAACAGCGCGTGAATATGTTTGGTATTGTAAAGGGGCAAACATGAAAATTGAACATAGACTAAATTCGGCTCCCGCTGCAAATCAGCAACCTTGAGAAAGAATCTATTTTATGGATGAAATGCTGGCCCAGGCCCTCGGTTACCTGCGCGGGATCTGGCGTTATCGCTGGGTGGCGCTTGTTGTTGCCTGGCTGGTGGCCGTGGCAGGCTGGGTGCACGTCAGCCAGATGCCGGACGAGTACCAGGCCTCGGCACAGGTGCACGTGGATACCGACTCGGTGCTGCGGCCCCTGATGAGCGGTCTGACAGTGGAGCCCAACGTGCAGCAACGGGTGGACATGATGACACGAACCCTGCTCACGCGGCCGACCCTGGAAACCGTCGCCCAGGAGACCGACATGCATCTGCGCGCGACGACGGAGGCGCAGATGAACGCGGTCATCGAGGGACTGCGCCGCAGCCTGGACATTCAGGCCGTTGGCCGGCAGAACAATCTCTACAGAATTTCCTACGCTTCGAACGACCCGCGGCAGTCCTACGCAGTCGTGCAGTCTCTGCTGAACCAGTTCGTTGAGGGCTTTCTCGGTGATACCCGTATCGACACCGACGTGGCGCAGCGCTTCCTGGACCAGCAGATCCGCGAGTACGAACAGCGCCTGGAGGCCGCCGAGCAACGCCTCGCGGATTTCCGGCGTGCGAATGCCGGCCTGCTGCCGGGCGACCGGGGCGACTACTACCAACGGCTGCAGGGAGCGCAGGAACAGCTCAGGGAGACGGAGCTGGAGTTGCGCGAGGCGGTGAATCGGCGCGACGAGCTCCAGCGGCAACTGGCCAGCGGCAACCTGAACTCGGGTTCCTCGGTCTCGCTGACTCCCGACCTGGACACCCGCATCGAAAACATCCAGACGCGTCTCGATGATCTCTTGCTGCGCTTCACGGACCGCCATCCAGACGTCGCCACGCTCCGCCGTACGCTGGAGGACCTGGAGCAGCAGCGCAGCGACGCACTGGAGATGTTTGCCCAGGGCCTGCGCACCGATACCTCGGCCCTGGAGGAAAACCCGGTGTACCAGCAGATGCGCATGTCGCTGTCGCAGGTGCAGGTGGAGGTTTCCTCGCTGGAGGTCAGGGTGGCCGAGCACCGCAGCCGGATCGCCGAACTGCAACGGCTGGTGGATACGGTCCCGCAGATTGAGGCCGAGCTCAAGCGGCTGGACCGCGATTACAACGTGAACCAGCAGCAGTTCTCCGAGCTGCTGCAGCGGCGCGAGCGGGCGGCGATGTCCCAGAGCCTCGAGGCCGGCGGTGAACGGGTACAGTTCCGGGTGATCGAGCCGGCCCGGGTTCCGTTGTCCCCTTCAGGGCCGGACCGCTTGCGCCTGTCGACGGCCGTGCTGTTTCTCGGCCTGCTCGCCGGTGGTGGCGTCTCCTTCCTGCTCTCGCAACTGCGCCCGATGTTCGACGACCGCCGTGTGCTGAGTTCAGCCACCGGCTTCCCCGTGCTCGGCACGGTGGCGTTGTCGCGAAACGCGCCCCGGCGCTTTCGCGAGCGGCTCGAGATCGTCGCATTCTCGATGGTGGGCGGCGCCCTGCTGCTTGCCTTCGGTGTCGTGGTCGCGAGCGGCGGCATTGACCTTTCAATGATTGCCGAGGTGTTCCGATGAGCATCGACGACCCAGATCAGGCGAGCCTGATCGAGAAGGCCAACCGTCGCCTGCAGCAGCCCGCGCCGCGCGCGCCGGCCTCCGGGCCCGCCGGTTTCCAGCCCCGGGGCAGCCAGGCGGGTGCACCAGGCGCCGGCGATCAGGCGGCTGCGGAGCACAACGCCAAGGCCGTGCATATCGACGTCGGTCGCCTCCGCGCCCAAGGCTACCTTACGCCGGACGGCGAGCGCACCCGGGTGGCCGAGGAATTCCGCATCATCAAGCGCCCGCTGCTGGACAACGCGTTCGGAAAGTCGGCAGCACTGGTCGAACACGGCAACCTGATCATGGTCACCAGCGCGATCCCGGGCGAGGGCAAGACCTACACGGCCATGAACCTCGCGATGAGCATCGCGATGGAGATGGACAAGAGTGTGCTGCTGATCGACGCGGACGCCGGGCGGCCCAGCCTCCACGAACTCCTCGGTACACCGTTGGGGCCGGGCCTGATGGACCTGCTGATCGACGACTCCCTGGATGTCGGGGACGTGATGCTGCGCACGAACATCCCGAAGCTGCGGGTCATCCCGGTGGGCCAGCTCCATGCACACTCCACCGAGTTGCTGGCCAGCGACAGCATGGGGCACCTGGTGCGGGAGCTCGAGACGCGCTACAGCGACCGGGTGATCATCTTCGATTCCCCGCCCCTCCTCGCGACCAGCGACACCGTGGTGCTGTCCGGCCTGGCGGGGCAGGTTGTCTTCGTGGTGGAAGCCGGCCGCACGCGCCAGGGCCACGTGAAGGATGCGCTCGGCCTGCTCGACAGCACCAAGCCCGTGGGCCTGGTGCTGAACAAGGTCCGCAAGACGGCGGGATCGAGCTATTACGGGTACGGCTCCTATGGGTCCAGTTACTACGCAGGCAAGTCGTCGTGACAGCGCGCGATCCCGGACAGCGCCCGCGCAACGCGATGACGGTCGACGTGGAGGACTATTTCCAGGTCGCCGCGTTCGATGGGCACATCCTGCGCGAGCACTGGGATCAGATGCCCTGCCGCGTCGAAGCCAATGTCGACCGCATCCTCGCGCTGTTCGACGACCACGGGGTCAAGGGCACCTTCTTCGTGCTCGGCTGGATGGCGGAGCGCTACCCACAGATGCTGCGGCGGATCGTGGCGGGTGGCCACGAGGTGGCGAGCCACGGTTACGATCACGTCCGCATTGTCCACCAGGCTGCGAAGGTCTTCCGCGAGGAGGTACACCGGACCGGCGCGCTACTGGAGGACGCCACGGGCCATGCGGTACACGGTTATCGCGCGGCCACCTTCTCGATTGTCGAGGAAACCCGTTGGGCGTGGGACGAGCTGCTCGAGGCCGGCTACCGGTACAGCTCGAGCATCTATCCAGTGCACCATGACCTGTACGGCATGCCCCACGCCCCGCGTTTTCCATTCCGGCACCTTGGTGACGGCGGCCTGCTGGAGGTCCCGGTGACCACGATCAAGATTGGCAAGAGGAACATCCCCTGTGGTGGGGGCGGCTACTTTCGGCTGTTCCCCTACGCCCTGTCGCGCTGGGCCCTCAGGCGTGTGAACGAGCATGACGGCCAGTCCGCGGTGTTCTACTTTCACCCCTGGGAAATCGACCCGGACCAGCCCCCGCAGAGCGGCATCGGCCTGAAAACCCGGGTGCGGCATTACCTGAACCTTTCCCGCATGGAAGGGCGCCTGATCCGGCTGTGTCAGGACTTCGACTGGGGCCGGATGGACGACGTCTTTCTCGAATGGCGGAGCGACGCGCCTTGAACCAGGCGCTGGACCCGGTCGCCGCGACGGCCGACCCGCCCCTGCGAACCTGGATCTGGGCGGGCGCCCTGTGGTTCGCCCTCGTCGCGCTGATGATCGCGGCCAACCCCGGCACCGCTGGATTCGCCTTCCGCACCTGGCAGATCGATTCCTACAGCCACGCCTGGCTGGTGGTGGCCATCGCCGTCTGGCTGGTCTGGCGGCTGCGCCGGCCGCTGCTCGCGCTGGAGCCGAGCCCGAGCCTGCTCGGCGTCGCCGCGCTCGCGCTGATCGCCGTCGTCTGGTGGCTGGGCTACGCGCTGGAGATCCGCACCGTCCAGCAGCTGGCGATGACCGCCGCGATCACCGGCATCACCTGGGCGTTGCTCGGCACGCGCGTCGCCTGGCTGCTCGCGTTCCCGCTGCTGTACCTGTTCCTCACCGTCTCGGCCTGGGACGTGTTCCTGGTCCCGATGCAGGAGGCCACGGCCGCACTCTCCGCGCCGCTGCTGCGCCTCGTCGGCGTGCCGGTGTTCCGGGACGAGGTATACCTGTGGATTCCGGAAGGGCGCTTCCTGGTCGACGAAACCTGCGCCGGCCTGCGCTACCTGCTCG
>JAWOFB010000189.1:0-3821 GCA_046482445.1 Ectothiorhodospiraceae bacterium
TTCATCCGTGCCGTGTCGGCCGCCCGCCCGCGGGTGGCGGACACGGCACGGATGAACGTGGACTTGCCGGCGTTGGGCATGCCCAGCAGTCCTACGTCGGCCAGCACGCGCAGTTCCAGGCGCAGGGAGCGCGTCTCGCCCGGCGTGCCGCCGGTGGTTTGCGTCGGCGCCCGGTTGGTGGAGCTCTTGAAGTGCTGGTTACCGAGACCGCCGCGCCCGCCCTGGGCGACCAGCAACCGTTCCCCGTGCTGGGTGAGATCACCGATCTGCTCGCCGGTTTCCTCAACCACCACCACGGTGCCAACGGGCACGACCACCACCTTGTCGCCGCCGCTGCGGCCGCTACGCTGCCCGCCCATGCCGTCGGTGCCGCGCTCGGCGCGGTAATCCCGCACGTGGCGGAAATCGGCCAGGGTGTTCAGCCCCTCGTCAGCCTCCAGCCACACGCTGCCGCCGCTGCCGCCATCGCCGCCGTCGGGACCACCCTTGGGCACGAACTTCTCGCGGCGGAAGCTCGCCGAGCCGTTGCCACCATTGCCGGCGGCCACGTGAATGGTGACCTCGTCAACGAACTTCATGACCGCTTGGCTCCATCAGCCGGGTCGGGCGCCAAATAAAAAAACCCCGCTCGGAGACGGGGTTTCGTGCCAGCCGCATTGCCGGGCCAACCGGATCAGTGGCTGCGCACACTCACGTACTTGCGCTGGAGCCGGCCCTTGCGCTCGAACACCACGCGCCCGCCAACTTTGGCGAACAGGGTGTGATCGCGCCCCAGACCGACGCCTTCGCCGGCGTGGAAGTGGGTGCCGCGCTGGCGCACAAGGATGTTTCCGGGAATCACTTCCTGACCGCCGAACCGCTTGACGCCCAGGCGCTTCGACTCAGAATCGCGCCCGTTCTTGGTACTACCGCCTGCCTTCTTATGTGCCATGAGCTGCTCCTGGAATTCAGCCTGCGGAGATGCCGGTGATCTTGACTTCGGTAAAGGGCTGCCGGTGCCCGTGGATCCGCCGGTAGTGCTTGCGCCGGCGCATTTTCACGATGCGCACCTTGTCGCCCTTGCCAGCGTCGGTCACCTGGGCGCTGACCTTGCCGCCGTCGACCACGGGCGCCCCGATCTTCACGTCATCCCCGTCGGAGACCAGCAGGACCTGGTCGAACTCGACAGACGAGCCTGCCTCGGCGTCCAGCTTCTCGACGCGCAGGATATCCCCTTCGGAGACGCGATACTGCTTGCCCCCGGTCTTGATAACGGCGTACATGGTCCGTGGAGTCTCCGTTGCTTGGTTACTGCCAAAGGATTCGGATCTGATAAGACGCGAAATAATAGCCGCAGCCGGCGGACAGGTCAAATTCCGGCCCGGGCTTTCTTGACACTCCCCGGAGCCGCACCTACTGTAACTTTCCGCGTCCCACGCGGCCTACGCCCCTCGGACACCCTGAGAGTCGCGCTGTGTCAACGGCTGCACCGCCCCACACGATTGACGACATCCGTGCCCCGGTCGCGGCGGACATGGCAGCCGTTGACGGGATCATCCAGAAGCGCTTGCGCTCCGAGGTGGCCCTGATCAACCAGCTTGGCGCGTATATCATTAACAGCGGCGGCAAGCGGCTGCGACCGCTCGAGGTGTTGCTCGCCGCGCGCGCAGCCGGTTATCAAGGTGAAGCGCACCGCGAACTCGCCGCGGTCGTGGAATTCATTCACACCGCCACCCTGCTCCACGACGACGTGGTGGACGCCTCCGAGCAACGCCGTGGCCAGGCCACCGCAAACGCCCTGTGGGGTAACCAGGCCAGTGTCCTGGTGGGTGATTTCCTTTACTCGCGCTCCTTCGAGATGATGGTCAGCGTCGGCCGCATGCCGGTTATGGACCTCATGGCCCGCACCACCAGCACCATCGCCCAGGGTGAGGTGATGCAGCTGCTCAACATCCACGACGCGGATACCACCGAAGCGAGCTACCTGCACGTCATCTACTGCAAGACCGCGACCCTGTTCGAGGCAGCCAGTCGCCTCGGTGGCCTCCTGGCCGATCAGCCGGAGGCGGTGACCGATGCGTTGGGCGAATACGGCCGTCAACTCGGCACGGCCTTCCAGCTCGTGGACGATGCCCTGGACTACACTGGCGACACCGCCGCCATCGGCAAGAACATCGGCGATGACCTGGCCGAAGGCAAGCCCACGCTACCGCTCATCCATGCCCTGCGCACCGGCAGCGAGGAACAGGCGCGCTGCATCCGGCACGCCATCGAAAACGGCGGCCGCGAGTACACCGAACAGGTCCTTGAGGCGATTGAAACGACAGGAGCAATCGCCTACACTCGTGGCCTCGCGGATGAGGCGGCGCAAAAGGCGCGCGACAGCCTTACGGCTCTACCGGAAACATCGTACCGGGAAGCCATGGATTCACTCGCCCGCTTCAGTGTCGAGCGGAGCTTTTGATCCGCCGCAATCGAGTCAACGGGGTGTAGCTCAGACTGGTAGAGCGCTGCCTTCGGGAGGCAGAGGTCGTAGGTTCAAATCCTGCCACCCCGACCATTTCTTGTATTGTCCCCACTCCGTCAGTCCGCCCCGGTTCCGGTCTATTCTACTGACACGCTCGAAAGGCGTATCGACAGTGGCATGATTAGAGTAAGACCCCAAGGCGCCTGGTTGGACAGTACGCGGTCGTGACTGGTGAGAAGTTATCTGGAAGACCCCGGTAAGCCACCGGGGTCCGTGGAGCGGCCGTAGAGGTTTCGACTCGTTACCCGAACAACCAGCTCGTGGGATCGTCGATGGGCTGATTGTTGTTCAGGGCGATGATCCCCTTGACGCAGCGGACGATCATCCAGATAGCAACGGCCAGCAGCACGATGATCCCGATAAACACGAACGTTAATAGGACCCCGATCAAAGCGTAGAGCAGGCCGATCCAGAAGGTGCGGATCTGGAACCGCAGGTGATTGGTCTCAAGCTCCGTGGCCGCCGAACCCTTCTGGACATAGGCGATGACGAGACCAATGATCTGTGTCAGCCCGCCGGTTACGAAGGCGGCCAGGTAAAGCACGTAGACCGCCATGATCATCGTGTACGAGTTTTGCGAGAGAGCCGCCTGGCCGCCTCCGGCAGCCTGGCTCGGCGCCCCGTCCTGCCCCGTGACGTTCATTTGGTTATCGTTGTTTTGACTCATTGGGTTGGTCCTCCCTTCCAGACAAGGCTTGCAAGCGCGAAGGGAATCACAACAACGCTGCGACGTCGAGCCGCTTCTCCACGCCGTCACCCACCCTCAGGCCCCGGTGATTTGGTGCTCAGCCAACGAGTGCCCGAAGCGCAACGCCACCAAGAAACCCGCATAAACCGTGATAAGGCCGCAGGGCATTACTCGCCGGATACCAACTTCCACTTATATCGAGAGGGGTAACGGAGCCTGATCCCAGCTCGGGACACTACCCTTCACCCCAGCCCGTCGAGGGCTCATTCGCGTCCGCTGCATCACAGTAATCGATGGTGCCAATGCAGGAGTCTTCCACCGTGATGGACTCATCTTCCCACTCGATAATGAACTGGAGGCTCGGGTCGTCATTCAGGTCGTCTGGGGTGAGCCCATCGCCAAGCGCAATGCCGACACCGAACCCGGCTTCATCAACGTTGCTGTCAGAGGCGGGATCCGTGGAAAGGAGCTTGGCTGGCTGGAACTCTCCGCTACCACCACTCTTCAAGCCGAAATCCACCAAATCACCGGAAACTGTGAGAAAGAAGAAGATCTCATCCCCTTCTTCAAAGCTATCCGGCTTAATCAAATCGTCGACACTGTTGCTTCTCGTAAGGCCCTTACCAG
>JAWOFB010000214.1:0-3102 GCA_046482445.1 Ectothiorhodospiraceae bacterium
CTGGGAGCTAGAGGCCAACAAGGAGCTGCCTCCGCTCTTTGGCGACAGCTGGTCTGCCCACGGTGGCGAGGCCTTCAGGCGGCTGAGTCCGAAGGCGATGTCCGGGCGATCCCGGAGTTCAGTGCCGTCTACGAGCTCGAACGCAACGGCATGCGGGCCGCCGAACTCACCCGGACCCTGTCGTGCAGCAGCGGGCGCTGCGAGTTCCGCTCCGAGGGGCAGACCGTGGGCTTTGCCGATCTGCTGGTGCGCGGGCGGCTGCGGGAGATCACCCGCTTCGGCTTCGACGGCGAGGGAATCAGCCCCCGTGACTACACGTACCGCCAGCGCGCTCGCGGCAATAACGACGAGAACGTGCGCCTGTTCTTCAACCCGCGCAGCGGTCGCGTGACCAGCCGCGGCGACGACGAGTGGGAGAAGCACATTGACGGCGAGGTCATGGATGAATTGCTCTCGCAGCTGCGGCTCATGCTCGCCGTGCGCGGCGGTGACGACACCATGTCCTTCAGCGTGATCGAGGGCGACGGCGACCGCGAGGCCTATCGCTTCAACGTTGTCGGCCGCGAAGAGGTGCAAACGGATGCCGGGCGGTTCGAGGCCGTGCGGGTGGAGCACGTGGGCGACAAGGAAGAGCGCCAGACGACCATGTGGTTTGCCCCCGAGCTCGAGTACATCCCGCTGGTGGTCCGCCAGGAAAACGAGGACGACGCCGACTACACGGCCACGCTGACCCGCATCGAGGAAGACCCGGAGCTATACCGGCCGTAACCCGGGTCAGTCATCCGGCCCGCGCGGTCGGGAAGTGGTGGACGGCCGCCTCCTCGGTGCCGCGGCGTTCCACCACCGTGAGTCCCAGGCCCGGGTCGGCGTGGCCCAGCCAGCCGAACACCGCCCCCGTGTCCAGGCACACGTGCGACAGCCGCCGCCGGACAGCCGGGGCGGGCGTGTGGCCGCAGTAGGTGGTGGCGAGACCGGGTGCTTCCTGCGGCAGCTGGCCGCCGTCCGGGCGCACCATGAGATCCCGCTGCCAGACCAGGGTCTCCGGGTCCGTGCCGGGCAGGCCCGCGTCGATGGCGGCGTCATCCGCTAACGGTCCGGTGGCCCCCGAAGGCAGTTCGGCATGGACCAGGTGATAGCGTGTCTCGCCGTCGCCGACCACGAGCATGTGGGGCAGCTCCGCCGCGATGCGGACATGCCGGGCGAGCTCGGGATCGGCATCCTCGGGGTTGCCCGGTAGCCAGTGACCGCCGTTCTGGCGATGCAGCAGCGCGGCCTGGGCGCCGTGCGGGCCCGGCTCCAGGCGCTGCGCCAGCATGGCCTCGTGGTTGCCCAGGATGCTGTGGAACCAGGGCTCGTCCAGAAGCGCCAGGCAGCCCGGGGAGTCGGGTCCGCGGTCGATGAGATCGCCCACCACCAGCACCCGGTCCGCGGCCGGATCGAAGCGCAGGTGGTCCAGGGCCCGGTCGATGACGCCGCGGCAGCCGTGGGGGTCGCCGAGAATGAGATCGCGACCATTGCCGTTCCTCGCCAGGTGGCGGATGCGTGCACCTGTCGGGTCGTCGAAGTCAGCGTTGGCTGTCATCGGTGCTCCTGCTTGGCTCGGCACGCCGCGGCCGTTACCGTTCGCCTTGTCGGCATGGATGAACCGGGACGCCGTTTCGGTGTCCATGACAACAAGATAACCACACGGCGTGGTGGGATACCGCGCTGATCCGGGAGTTGCCCAATGTTGCGTTTCGTTCAGGTCGTCATGATGGCAGGCGCACTGTCAGCGGTCACGGCCGCCGGTGCCGCCGAGGAAGTCACAACCCGGGGCGTGACGGTCCCGGGTAGCGTCGAGGTGGCGGACACGGAGCTCTCCCGCGTGGGCTACGGCACCTCCTGGTACGGCATTTTCAAGGTCTACGTGGCCGCCCTCTACGCACCCGCGGACGTTGAACCCGAGGCGATCCTCGACAGCGATGTCCCCCGTGTTCTGGAAATCACCTATCTGCGCTCCGTGGCGGCTGAGGATATCCGCACGGCGACGAACGAGGTGCTGGACGAGCAGTACAGCGAGGATGAGCGCGCGGATTTCGCAGACGACTTCGAGCGCTTCAACCAGCTCTACCGGGATGTCGAGGACGGCGACACCTATCGGTACGAATACGTCCCCGAGGACGAGGAATCCCGCCTGTACTACAACGGTGAACTCCAGGGCCGCGCCACCGGGGCGCGTTTCGCTCGGACCTATCTGGGGATCTGGCTGGGCGAACCGCCGTTGTCCGATGACCTCAAGGCGGCCCTGCTCGGCGACGACTGAGCGAGCTGCTCCGCGGGTGACGCCCAGGGTAACGACAACGGCAGGATGGAGGTGACATGGCGGTAAACCGGCCCGGTCCGCCGCGAGCCTACGTGCTCGATACCAATGTGCTCATCCACGATCCCGGGGCGGTGTTCAAGTTCAAGGAGAACAACGTCCTGGTCCCCATGACCGTGCTGGAGGAGCTGGACCGCCTCAAGAACGGCAGTACCGATGTCTCCCGTAGCGCCCGGCAGGCCACCCGCAACCTGGGTACCCTGCTCGACGGCATCCCGCAGGACGCGGTCGCCGCCGGTATCCCGGTGGGCGAACCCCCCGAGGCCGAGCGCGCCCCGGGACGGCTGTTCTTCCTGTTGACCGAGCCCGATGCCGACCGCCTGCCCGCGGATTCCGCGGACAACCGGATCCTCGCCGAGGCTCGGGAGGCACAGCGCCTGCGCGCCAGCGAGGAAGTCGTGCTGGTGAGCAAGGACGTCAATCTGCGGGTGAAATGCGCCGCGCTGGGCGTGCCCGTGGAGGACTACCGCAACGATCAGGTCCTGGACGATATCGCCGCCATGACCAGCGGCGTCCACCTGGCCGGGCCGGCGCTGTGGCAGGACCCGGACACGCGGGTGGAATCCTGGGAGGACGGTGGCCGCGTGTACCATCGGGTCACCGGCGCCGTCGTGGCGGACTGGCACCCGGGGCTGCTTGTCTGCGACAGCGAGGACAGCGGCTTCGAGGCCGTGGTCCGCGAGCACGACGGCACCGCGGCGGTTCTCGAGGCGTGCCGGGACCGCCGTGGTGAGCGCGCCGGC
>JAWOFB010000294.1:0-5581 GCA_046482445.1 Ectothiorhodospiraceae bacterium
CGCGCCTGAGCGTCAAGGCGCTCTATCGGCTGCGGCGGGACATGGGCATGCTGTTCCAGAGCGGCGCGCTGCTCACGGACCTGAGTGTCTTCGAAAACGTCGCCTTCCCCCTGCGGGAGCACACGGATCTGCCGGAGACAGTGCTGCGCAACCTGGTCCTGCTCAAGCTCCAGGCCGTGGGCCTGCGCGGCGCGGCGGCGTTGCTGCCGGCGCAGCTATCCGGCGGCATGGCCCGGCGCGTGGCCCTGGCGCGGGCGGTGGCACTGGACCCTACGCTGGTGATGTACGACGAGCCGTTTACCGGCCAGGACCCCATTTCCCTGGGTGTCATTGTGGAACTCATCCAGCGGCTCAACGATGCCCTGGGTCTGACCAGTATCATTGTCTCCCACGATGTCGCCGAGACCGCGCGCATCGCCGATCGCATCCACGTGCTCTCGGGCGGGCGCATTGTCGAGTCCGGCAGTCCGCAGGCGTTGTACGAATCGGATTCCGAGTGGGTGCGTCAGTTCATGCACGGGCTGCCCGACGGTCCGGTGCCGTTTCATTATCCGGCCGGGATGGACTTCGACGACGACCTCCTGGGTGCCAGCGCGGGGGGTCGGGGCTGATGCTGGCTTCACTGCAGGGGCTCGGGAGCCGGACGCTGGCCGTGGTCGCCCGCCTGGGGCGTGGCTTCATGTTCCTGCTGGCGGGGCTCGCCGGCATGCCCGCGCTGTTGCGGCGGCCCGGTCTGGTGGTGCATCAGCTCTACTCGGTGGGTGTGCTGTCGCTGGTGATCATCGTGGTCTCGGGACTGTTCGTGGGCATGGTCCTGGGCCTGCAGGGCTACACCACCCTGGTGAATTTCGGTGCCGACCAGTCCCTGGGCGTGCTGGTGGCGCTGTCGGTGGTCCGTGAGCTCGGACCCGTGGTGACGGCGCTGCTGTTCGGCGGCCGCGCGGGCTCCGCGCTGGCCGCCGAGATCGGCTTGATGAAGAGTACGGAGCAGCTCTCGGGCATGGAAATGATGGCCGTGGATCCCATGCGCCGGGTGATCGCGCCGCGGCTGCTGGCGGGTTTCCTGGCCATGCCGCTGCTGGCTGCCATCTTCAGCTTTCTGGCCATTGTCGGTGCCTACGTGGTGGGTGTCGGCTGGCTGGGTGTGGATGCAGGCGCCTTCTGGGGTCAGATGCAGGACGCGGTGTCCTTCCGCGAGGATGTGCTTAACGGCGTCATCAAGAGCCTGGCATTCGGCTTCGTGGCCGCCTGGATCGCCTGCTTCGAGGGCTATGACGCCACGCCCACATCGGAGGGGGTCAGCCGCGCGACCACGCGAACCGTGGTCAATACATCCCTGGCGGTGCTGGGGCTTGATTTCGTGCTGACAGCACTCATGTTCGGTTGAGAGGCGCGGGTATCGCATGCAGAACCGGCGATTGGTAGAAATCTGGGTCGGGGTGTTCGTGGCCCTGGGGTTCGCGGCGCTGGTGGCCCTGGCGCTGCAGGTGAGCAACGTGCCGCTGTTCGAGGACAGCGACGGCTACGAGGTGGAGCTGCGCTTCGAGAACATCGGCGGGCTTCGGGCCCGGGCACCGGTCACCGTGGGCGGCGTACGCGTGGGCCGGGTGAGCAGCATCGAGCTTGACGGCAACACCTACGAGGCGGTGGTGCGGGCGCGCATCGACGCGGCCTACGAACTCCCCGAAGACACCAGCGCCAGCATCTACACCCAGGGGTTGCTGGGCGAGCAGTACATCGCGCTGGATCCCGGCGGTATGGACATGTACCTGCGCGACGGCGATGAGATTACACTGACGCAGTCGGCCCTGGTCCTGGAACGCCTGATCGGGCAGTTCCTCTACCAGATGGGCGACGACAGCGAGGAGGAATGAGCATGCGTAAGGCACTGGCCTGGGTGCTGGCCGTGGGGCTGGCCCTGACGGGCGCGCCGGCGACGGCCGCGGAGGAACAAGGGCCCGAGGAGATCATCCGCGGGGCCACCGAGCGGGTGCTGGATGCACTGCGCGAGCACGAGGGCGAACCGGAGCAGGAGGACCTGTACGACCTGGTGCGCGAGGAGGTGCTGCCGCACATCAACATGAAGCTGGTCACCCGCTTCGCCATGGGCCAGCACTGGAATGCCGCGTCCTCGGATCAGCGCCGGGCCATTGCCGAGGAGCTGACGACACTGCTGATCCGCACGTATTCCGAGCCCCTGCTCGAATACGACGACGAGGAAGTGGTCTACGGCAATGCCCGGGTGGACGAGGAGCGCGGGCGCGCCTCCATGCAGGTGGAGGTGGAGCAGGACGACGGCCCGGCCATCCCTTTGATTTACAAGTTCCGCAAGCGTGACGACGAGCCCTGGCAGGTGTTCGATGTCTCGGTGGAAGGGGTGAGCCTGGTGACCAGTTACCGCGACAACTTCAACAGCGAGATCCGGGATAACGGCGTCGAGGGTCTGCTGGAAAAGCTCCGGGAACGCAACGAGCGGGGCAAGACCGGGTTGTGAGCGGCGCGACGCTCACACGCACGGATGCCGGCTTGCGGCTGACGGGCGGGCTGCGCCTGGAGACGGTGCGGTCGCTGGCCGATCAGGCCGAGGCGTTGTTGCCGGCCGAAGGAACCGTCACGCTGGATCTGGACACGGTTGCCGGCACCGACAGTGCCGGTGTGGCGTTGCTGCTGGACTGGTTGCGCATGCAGCGGCGCCATGGCGGTGACCTGGTTTTTGTTAACATGCCGGAGCAGTTGCGGGCGATCGCCCGCGTCAGCGGTGTCGACGGTCTGCTGGCCGGCGCACCGGACACACAGTAACCGGTATCAGGGGGCGATCATGGAGCCGAGTCAAATCAAGCAGATGATCGAAGCAGGCCTGCCCGAGTGCCAGGCGCAGGTGGATGGCGACGGTGCCCACTTCCAGGCAGTGATTATCAGCCCGGCGTTCGAGGCCAAGGCGACGCTCGCCCGCCACCGCCTGGTGAACAGCGTGCTGGAAGAGCAGATCAATTCCGGTGAGCTGCATGCGCTGTCCATGCGCACGCTCACGCCCGAGGAATGGCAGCGCCAGTAACGCGCTGCTGACACGAGTCGCCTGGCCGGCAGGCCGCGGCGTCCCCTGACAGGCGTTTTGCCTGCGGCGATCAAGCGAGCTCGCGCCGACCAGTCGGAACGGCGCCCACCGGGACCGGGTACAGCCGGGCCAGGGTCCCGACGGATCCGGCCTCCAGCCAGCGGATAGCGGAGACCATGGAGAAACTGATCATCGAGGGCGGTGGCCCGCTGGATGGCTCCATCCGCATTTCGGGCGCCAAGAACGCCGCTTTGCCGATTCTCGCCGCGAGTCTCCTCGCCGATGGCCCCATGCGCATCGGCAATATCCCCCATCTCCATGACATCACCACCACCATGGAGCTGCTCGGGCGCATGGGTGTCCGCCTGACGGTGGACGAACGCATGACCATCGAGGTGGACAACGGGCCGATCAATTCCCTGTACGCGCCCTACGAGCTGGTGCGCACCATGCGCGCGTCCATCCTGGTGCTGGGACCGCTACTGGCGCGTTACGGCGAGGCCGACGTCTCGCTGCCGGGTGGTTGTGCCATCGGCTCCCGGCCGGTGAACCTGCACATCGATGGGCTCACGGCCATGGGGGCGGAGATCAGTGTCGAGGGCGGCTATATCCGGGCGCGGGCGAGCCGCCTCAAGGGCGCCCGGATCGTCCTGGACCTGATCACCGTCACGGGCACCGAGAACCTGATGATGGCGGCGACGCTGGCCGAGGGCACGACGGTGATCGAGAACGCCGCCCGCGAACCCGAGGTGGTGGACCTGGCCAATTGCCTCAATGCCATGGGGGCCCGGGTCAGCGGCGCGGGCACGGACACCATCGTGATCGAGGGGGTGCCCCGGCTCACCGGCACCGACTACCGCGTCCTGCCGGATCGCATCGAGACCGCGACCTACCTGGTGGCCGCGGCCATGACCGGCGGCCGCGTGCTGGTGCGGGATACGCGCGCCGGGCTGTTGGACGCGGTGCTGCAGAAGCTGCGCGAGACCGGCGGTGAGGTGGCCATCGGCGAGGACTGGATCAGCCTGGACATGCACGGCCAGCGGCCGCGCGCGGCCAGCCTGCGGACCGCGCCGTACCCGGCCTTCCCCACGGACATGCAGGCGCAGTTCTGCGCCCTGAATGCCGTGGCCGAGGGTGCCGCAACCATGACCGAGACGGTGTTCGAGAATCGCTTCATGCACGTGCTGGAGATGCAGCGCATGGGCGCGGACCTGCGCCTGGAGGGCAATACGGCCTTCAGCCGCGGCGTGCCCCGGCTCCAGGGTGCGCCGGTCATGGCCACGGACCTGCGGGCCTCGGCGAGCCTGGTCCTGGCCGGTCTGGTGGCGGAGGGCGAGACCGCCGTTGACCGGATCTATCATATCGACCGCGGCTACGAGTGCATCGAGGAGAAACTGGCCCAGCTGGGGGCGCGGATCCGCCGCGTGCCTGCCCACAACGGTGCCGCCTGACATGACCGAGAATCTGACCATCGCCCTGTCCAAGGGCCGCATTCTGGACGATACCCTGCCGCTGCTGGCCCAGGCGGGCATCGAACCGCTGGACGACCCGGACAGCAGCCGCAAGCTCGTGCTCGACTCGACGGCGCCGGGGGTACGGATCGTGATCCTGCGGGCCACCGATGTCCCGACCTACGTGGAATACGGGGCGGCGGACGTGGGCGTCGCCGGCAAGGACGTGCTCCTGGAGCAGGGCGGCGCCGGCCTGTACGAGCCCCTGGACCTGGGCATCGCCCGCTGCAGCCTCATGGTGGCCGGGTTTCCCGGGGCCAATGCCGGTCGCGGCAAGGTCCGGGTGGCCACGAAGTTCGTCAACATTGCGCGGCGTTACTTCGCCGAGCAGGGCCGGCAGGTGGAGACGGTGAAACTCTACGGCTCCATGGAGCTGGCGCCCATCGCGGGGCTGGCGGACCTTATCGTGGACCTGGTGGATACCGGCAACACGCTGCGAGCCAACGGGCTCGAGCCCCTGGAGCCGATTGCCGACATCAGTTCCCGGCTCATCGTCAACAAAGCGGCGATGAAGATGAAACACCGCACGATCAAGGCGTTTACCGAGCGTATGGCCGCGGCCGTCGACGGGCGCGCGGCGTAAGGAGAGAGCGGCATGGTGGAGATAACGCGGCTGAGTACCACGCAGCCGGACTTCTGGGCGCAGCTGGACGCGCTGACAAGCGACAGTACCGAGGCGGATACCGCCGTGGAGGAGACGGTCACTGCCATCCTGGCGGCGGTGCGGCGCGAGGGTGATGAGGCGGTGCTGCGCTACACCCGCGACCTGGACCGCCTGGATGCGGCGCGGGTGGCGGACCTGCACGTGCCGCCGGAGCGCCTGCGCCAGGCCTTCGAGGACCTGCCCGCGGACCAGCGCGAGGCCCTGGTTGCGGCCGAGGAGCGCATCCGCGCCTATGCCGAGCGGCAGTCGTTGGAATCCTGGGAGTACACCGAGGCCGACGGCACGGTCCTGGGGCAGAAGGTGACGCCGCCGTACCTCCGGGCACGTACAGGCCCACGCGCTCCAGCGGCG
>JAWOFB010000322.1:0-4475 GCA_046482445.1 Ectothiorhodospiraceae bacterium
CTTTCGCAGCGATGGCGGCCGCCACGGGGACAACACCGACGGCGAGGGCCTGATCCGGGATCTGCGGGACAACCAGGGCGTGCCCCTGCGCGGGCGGCGGCTTCTGGTGCTGGGCGCCGGCGGCGCGGTCCGGGGCATTCTGCAGATGCTCGCCGCCGAGGAACCGGCGAGCCTGGTGGTCGCCAACCGCACCGTCACCCGAGCCGAGGCGTTGCTGCACCTGTGTCCCGCGGCCATGGAAACCGCGGCCTGCAGTTTCCAGGAACTGGCCCGGGTGCCGGCGTTTGACGTGATCATCAACGGCACCTCGGCGGCTCTTGCCAACGAGCTGCCGCCGCTGCCCGACGGCCTGCTCACCCCGGCCGGCTGCGCCTACGACCTCATGTACGGGGCACAGCCGACGCCGTTCATGACCTGGGCCGCGAACCAGGATGCCGGCCGGGTCAGCGACGGGCTGGGCATGCTGGTGGAACAGGCCGCCGAATCCTTCCGCTTGTGGCGCGGTGTCGCACCGCCAACCGGACCCGTGATCCAGGAACTGCGCGACACCATCGCCCAGGCGTAATACCCAGGCACCCACCGCCATCACCGAACCGGGGGCACCGACGCATGCACGAGGAACTCACCAGCGACGATCATGACCGGCTGGTGGCACGGCTGCGCGAACCGCACCGGTATCCGCACCCGGTCACGCAGGTGACGCCGGTGAGCACCCATATCTCCAGCCTCCTGCTCACGGACGATTTCGCCTACAAGCTCAAAAAGCCCCTGGATCTGGGGTTCCTGGATTTCACCACCCGGGCGCAAAGGGAGTACGCCTGCGACGAGGAGCTGCGCCTCAACGGCCGACTGGCCCCCGCCATCTACCTGCGACGGGTGGCGGTCACCGGAACACCCGACGACCCCGCCATCGAGGGCGACGGTCCGGTGATTGATACGGCCGTGCAGATGCGGCGCTTCGACGACAGCCTGCGCTTCGACCGGCTGCTGGAGGCCGGCGAGCTCAGCGGTCGTGATCTGGACGCGGTGGCCCGGCAGATCGGACCGTTCCATCAGTCAGCCGCGGCGGCGACACCGGATGATGGCTGGGGCACCCCGGCGGCCGTGGCCGCACCGGCCCGGGACAACATCGCCAGCCTGCGGGAACAGCTTGGCACGGACGCCCGTGTCGAAGCCCTGGCCGAGTGGACGGAGGCGCAACTCGCCCGCCTGGAGCCGGTCTTCCGCCGGCGCCTGGAGCAGGGGTGCGTGCGCGAGTGTCACGGCGACTTGCACCTGGGCAACATCGTGGCTGTGGACGGCGAGCCGGTGATTTTCGACGGCATCGAATTCGCCCCGGGACTGCGCTGGATCGACGTCATCAACGAGGTTGCCTTCCTGACCATGGATCTGCGCGCGCGGCAGCGCGGTGACCTGGCGGCCCAGTTCCTCAGCACCTATCTGGAGATCACCGGCGACTATGCCGGCACCACCCTGTTGCCCTTCTACCGCGCTTACCGGGCCCTGGTGCGCGCCAAGATCAACGGGCTCCAGGCAGCGGACCCCCACGCCAACGCCGAGGATCGTGCCACCGCGGCAGCCAACCGCGACCTGTATCTGGCCGAGGCCCAGGCGGAGACGCAACCGTCGCAGCCGCGGCTGGTGCTCATGCACGGGCTGTCCGGTAGCGGCAAGTCCACCGTCGCTGAGGCCCTGGTCGCGCGGCTGGATGCGGTCCGTTTGCGCTCGGACGTCGAGCGCAAACGCCTCCACGGTCTGGAGGCGGATGCGCGCACCGGCGCCGGTGTGGGCGAGGGCCCCTATGACCGGGGAAGCACCGAGCGCACCTACGAGCGCCTGGAGCAACTGGCGGCGACGCTCATAGAGGCCGGAACCACCGCCGTGGTGGACGCCGCGGCCCTGCAGCGCCACGAACGCGACCGTTTCCGCGCCCTGGCCGAGCGCCTGGGCTGCCCGTTCACCCTGGTCATTTGCCAGGCACCGGAGGGCGTTCTGCGCCAGCGCATCCGGGCGCGCCAGCAGGCCGGCCGCGACCCTTCCGAGGCCGACACGTCGGTGCTTGACCACCAGCTCGCCAGCGCCGCACTGCCGGGGACCGACGAGGCCACCGACAGCCTGACCGTGGACACGGCCGCTGACCCGGGCTACAGCGCCCTGGACGCGCTGACTTCCGACTGAATGGCCGTCCTCAGCCTTCTCCTGCTGCTCACGGCCATGGCACTCGGCGCCGCCACACTGGTGCGCGGTCAGCGCCACGGGCGCCCACCGGTGGCCTGGGGTTATGTGCACGCGACATTCGCCCTGACCGCGCTCGCCGTGCTCACCGGCCGCGTGGTCACCGGCCCGGAGAACCTGCTGCTCAACAGCGCCCTGGTGGTGCTGGGCCTGGCGGCCACCGGCGGCCTGTTCACCCTCGCCGTGCGCCGGCGCGACGAGCCGCCGGTACTGGCCCTCATCCTGCTCCACGCCACCACCGGCATCATCGGCGCCGTGCTCCTGCTCGTCGGCGTCCTCCAGGGAGGCTAGTGTCGTGTCCCAGCGCGGCGTTTGGACTTGCCGTTGTCGATGCGCTAGCATACTGACCGATCGGTCGGTCAGATGGGACAGGTCCTCTCCATGGCAGAAGCCACCACCACCGGCCCGGAGGCGACGCCCGCCGCCCGGGCCGTTCTCGCCGGCGCCCGGGAGTTATTCGCCGAACGCGGTTTTGACGGCGCCTCCATGCGCGACGTCGCCGCCCGCGCCGGCGTCAGCAAGGCCAATGTCTTCCACCACTTCGGCAGCAAGGCCGGGCTCTACGATGCCGTGCTGGCCGACGTGCGCATGAGCTTCGACGAACTCCTGGGGCCACTGGCCGAAGACACGACGCCGCTGCCCCAGCGCGTGGAGCGCTTCGCCCGGGACCACCTGGCCCTGATGCTCGACGATCCGTCGTCGGTGAACCTGTTCCTGCGCCAGATGCTCAACGCCAGCGGCAACCCGCAGCGCGAGCGGGCGGAGGAGACACTGGGAGGTGGGCTCGAGCGTTTCCTGCAGGTCCTGGAGCGCGACCTGCCGGCGGACAGTCCCCATGCGCGTGCCCCGCTGAGCCTGGCGCTGGGGCTGATCGGGGGCACCTTCATGTATTTCCAGCTCCGGGGCGTGCTGCCGCGCCTGGACCACGCCGGCACGGACTGGGATCCGGACGCCTACGCCCGGGCGCTGGCCACCCTGCTCCAGCCCGGACTCGACGCGCGGGGCGCTCCGAGGGACGCTCGGGGAGGCGACGTTTGAACCCCTGGCTACGAACTCTCGCGGGACTCATTGGCATCACCGCCGGCCTGCTGGCCGGTTGCAGCGACGGCAACGATGACGGCGGCAACACAGACAGCAACGCGACCGCCACGCGCGTGACCACGACGGCGGCGGAGCGCAACACCGTCACCGTGGAAGAGACCACGGTCGGCCAGCTGCGCAGCCACAGCCGGCCGGCGATCAACGCCGAGGTACCCGGCCGCATCCAGGCGATCCATGTCGACGAGGGCGACACGGTGGCGGCCGACGACGTCCTGGTCACCATCGACCGCGAGCCCTACCAGCTGGCCCTGGCCCAGGCCCGCACGGATGTCCGGCGTCTGGAGTCAGAATTGCAGACCCGGCGCGACGAGTTCGAGCGGGTGGCAGCGTTGCTGGACGACGGCTATGTCACCCGCTCGCGCCACGACCAGGCGCGCAACCGCGTGACCAGCACCGAGGAGCAGCTGGAGGCGGCGCGGGTACGCGTCCGGGACGCCCGGCGGGAGTTGCGCCGGACCCGCATCCGGGCGCCAGTCGCCGGCGGCGTGGACGCGCGCCTGGTCTCCGAGGGCGACTACGCGGCCACCGGCGAGCCGCTGCTGCGCCTGGTGGGCCAGGACAGCCTGCAGGTGCTCATGCCCTTCCCGGAATCCGTGGCCCGTCACCTGCACACGGGTCAGAGCGTACGACTGCATGCGCCCGCAGCCGGCGACACGGTGACCACCCGGATCAGCGACATTCGGCCCGGCCTGGACGGCGCCGGTCACGCATTCCGCGCCATCGCCACACTCACGAACCCGGATGGCTGGCGTCCCGGCGGCAGCGTCGATGCCACCGTCACCGTCACCGAGCGCGAGAGCGTCGTGGTACCGGCCGAGGCGGTCGTCCAGCGCCCGGACCGCGAAGTGGTCTACCGCATCGAAGATGGCACGGCCCGCGAACAGGTCGTCTCGGTGGGGGAACGGATGGCCGGGCGCGTGGAGATTCGCGACGGCCTGGAACCCGGCCGAACCATCGCCGTGGACGGGGCCGGCTTCCTCAGCGACGGCGCCGCGGTGCGCGCGCAGGGTGACGAATGACGCTGCCCGAGCTGTCCATTCGCCGCCACGTGCTGGCCGTGATGATCAGCGCCGTGCTGGTGCTGTTCGGCGTTATCGGCTATCAGGAACTCGGTACCGACCGCATTCCCAACATCGACT
>JAWOFB010000324.1:0-4421 GCA_046482445.1 Ectothiorhodospiraceae bacterium
GTCGCGCTCGTCGAAGAGCTCGGCGATGACCCCGGAGTCGCGGTCCAGCCCCAGGGTGAGCTGGGTGAGGTCGTTGGAGCCGATGGAAAAGCCGTCGAAATACTCCAGGAACTGATCTGCGAGCAACGCGTTGGACGGCAGCTCGCACATCATGATGAGTTTGAGACCGTTGTCGCCGCGCTTGAGCCCGGTGCGCGCCAGTAACTCGGTCACCTCGCGCGCCTCCGTGGGCGTGCGCACGAACGGGATCATCACCCAGGTATTGGTCAAGCCCATGGTCTCGCGGACCTTGCGCAGGGCGCGGACCTCCAGCTCGAAACAATCGCGGAAATTCTCGGAGATGTACCGGGCCGCCCCACGGTAGCCCAGCATGGGGTTCTCTTCGTCTGGCTCGTAGTCCGCGCCGCCAATGAGGTTGGCGTATTCGTTGGACTTGAAGTCCGACATGCGCACGATCACGGGCTTGGGCCAGAACGCCGCCGCCAGGGTGCTGATGCCTTCCGCCAGCCGATCAACGTAGAACTGCACCGGGTCGTCGTAGCCGGCGGTCTGCGTGCGGATGATGGTCTGGAGGTCCTCCGGCTGGGCGTCGAAGTTCAGCAGCGCCTTGGGGTGGATGCCGATCATGCGGTTGATGATGAACTCCAGGCGGGCCAGTCCGACGCCGGCATTGGGCAGCCCGGCGAAGTCGAACGCCCGGTCCGGGTTGCCGACGTTCATCATGACCTTGAACGGCAGCTCGGGCATGTTCTCCAGGCTGATCTCGCGGACGTCGTACGCCTGGCGGCCGCCGTAGATATAGCCCGTATCGCCCTCGGAGCAGGAGACGGTGACCTCGCTGCCGTCGGCGACGCGCTCGGTGGCGTCGCCGCAGCCGACCACGGCGGGAATGCCCAGCTCGCGGGCGATGATCGCGGCGTGGCAAGTGCGGCCACCGCGGTTGGTGACGATGGCCGAGGCGCGCTTCATGATCGGCTCCCAGTCCGGGTCCGTCATGTCGGTAATCAGGACGTCGCCGGCCTGGATGGTGTTCATGGCCGTGAGATCGTCCACCACGCGCGCCTTGCCGGAGCCGATGCGCTGGCCGATGGCCCGGCCGGTGGCGACCACCTCGCCGCGATCCTGGAGCTGGTAGCGCTCCAGGGTCTGGGTGCTGTCGCGGCTTTTCACCGTCTCCGGGCGCGCCTGGAGGATGTAGAGCTGGCCGTCCTGGCCGTCCTTGCCCCATTCGATATCCATGGGGCGGCCGTAGTGCTTCTCGATGATCACGGCCTGGCGCGCCAGGTCCTCGATCTCCGCATCGGTGAGGGAGAAACGCTGACTGTCGCTGCGATCCACGTCCACGGTGCGCACGGAATTGCCGTGGCCGTGTTCGTCGCTGTAGACCATCTTGATGCCCTTGCTGCCCAGCGTGCGCCGCAGGACCGCCGGGCGCCCGGCCTCCAGGGTCGACTTGTGGACGTAGAACTCGTCCGGGTTCACCGAACCCTGCACCACGGTCTCGCCCAGGCCGTAACTGGACGTGATGAACACCACGTCGCGGAAGCCGGATTCGGTGTCCATGGTGAACATCACGCCGGCGGCGCCGATGTCCGAGCGCACCATGCGCTGGATGCCCGCGGACAGGGCCACCTGATCGTGGGCGAAGCCGTGGTGGACGCGGTAGGAAATGGCCCGGTCATTGAACAGCGAGGCGAAGACGTGCTTGATCGCCAGCAGCACGTTGTCCAGCCCGCGGACGTTGAGAAACGTCTCCTGCTGGCCGGCGAAGGAGGCATCCGGCAGGTCTTCGGCCGTGGCCGAGGAGCGGATAGCGAACGAGGCCTCGCCCGGGGCTTCGTCCTCGAGCTTGGTATACGCGGTGACAATCGCCTGGTGCAGCTGATCGGTGAACGGCGTGTCGATGATCATCTGGCGGATGGTCGCGCCGGTGCGCGCCAGTGCGTCCACGTCGTCCACGTCCAGACCGGCCAGCTCCTCGTGGATGCGCTGGCGCAGTCCGGTGTCATCCAGGAAGTCCCAGTAAGCGGCCGCCGTCGTGGCGAAGCCGCCGGGCACACGCACCCCGGCCGCCGCCAGATTACTGATCATTTCGCCGAGCGAGGCGTTCTTGCCACCCACCCGCTCGACATCGTTCATGCCCAGTGCGTCGAACCAGAGTACCCAATCCTGCACGTCGTCTACTCCCCTTGGTTGCGGTGGACCGACCGAGACCCTTCGCCGCACCGCACAAAGACCCGTATGTTACGAAACCGGGAGCGCTCGCGTAACCCCCCGGATCCCCGCACGCTACCACTCCGAGCTGCTACCATCACTGCCCCCAACGGCGACCGCAACGAGCCGCAGCGACCATGAGCGCACAACGAACGGTTTTCTTCATCTCGGACCGAACGGGCATTACGGCGGAAACGCTCGGACACAGTCTACTCACGCAGTTCGATCTGGACATGGAGCAGGTCACACTGCCGTTTGTCGACGACGTCCAGCGCGCCCAGCGGGTGGTGGAGCAGATCAATCACGTCACCACGGCCACAGGGGTTCGCCCGCTGGTGTTCAGCACCGTGGTCAAGCCGGATGTGCGCGAGCACCTGCGTTCCTGCCACGCGGCGTTCTTCGATTTCTTCGAGACCTTCGTCTCGCCGCTGGAGCAGGAGCTCGGCATGACGTCGTCCCACGCCATTGGCCAGGCCCACGGCCGCGGGGACGACCGCCAGTACGATGCCCGTATCGACGCCATGAATTTCGCGCTCAATAACGATGACGGCGCGTCGACGCGGCAGTACACCCGGGCCGACGTGATCCTTGTCGGGGTCTCGCGCACGGGCAAGACCCCGGCGTCCATCTACCTGGCCCTGCAGTACGGCATCTACGCGGCCAATTACCCGCTCACCGAGGACGATCTTATGGACGGGCGTTTGCCGGAGGTGCTGCGTTCTTACCGCCGCAAGCTCTTCGGCCTGACCATCCATCCCGAGCGCCTGCAGGAGATCCGCCAGGAGCGCCGGCCCAACAGCCAGTATGCCTCCCTCCAGCAATGCCAGATGGAGGTGGTTCGCGCCGAGGGCCTGTTCCGCCGGGAACGGATGCCATCGGTGAACACCACCTCGATCTCCATCGAGGAAATTGCCACCACCATGATTCTCGAAATGGGGCTGAAACGCCGCCTGTGACGGGGCGAGCGGCGCCTGGCTGTGGCGCCGGGACGCTGTGTTATGCTCCGCCAATGTTTACGGAAACGCGCCAGCTTGGGCTCCTGGAGACGGTCCCCGCGAGGACTTTCGCGACGCTCATGGAGCTGTATGAAAACAACTACATCCTCATCCGGCGACTCGCCCCCAGCCTCCAGGGGATGGCTGGCGAGCATGTCTCCCGGGTTTCCGGCGCCGTGGACTTGCACCTGCAGGTACTCGAGCAGACTCCGTACACCTCGGCCCTGCTGCTGACCCACTATTTCCGGCGCGCGGAGGCCGATACGGCCCAGCCCGGTCTGCAACTGCGCGTCTACCACGACGCCCGCGTGTGCGAGGTACTGCCGGAGACCGACGTCAGCCATTTCAATCTCTGGTCCGGGCGCAAGCCCCCGTGCAAGACCCTGGAATGGCGCTGGGAGCTCAACCGCTTCCTCAACCGCTGGTTGCGCTACTGCCTGAGCGAAGGCCACGCGTTTACGACACGGCTGGCAGGCACCGGCTGAGCAGCCTGCGAGTTCGTCTCGCGAATCGGTTCGTGGGACGAGGCGGCGAGTCGGACGCCTGCACGGCGCCGGCTTAGCGCGTCGGCGGGTCCTCGCGTCGGCGCGGCAGACGGCGGACGGCCCGCTGGATGGCACTTCGTAGCGCCCGCCGATGGTCACGCGTCACGGGGTCGCGGCCGTAGCGCAGGCGAATATAGTGCTCTGCCGCGGCTTTCATCTCCGATCCACGCTCCGGCCACCGCGTCGCGGCGCGCGTTGCCAGATCGCGCGGTCCCTCGCCCGTTCGGGGTTTCAGGCCCCGGCGGGCCAGACGGCGGTGGAGCCATTGCCAGAGCCGCGCTTCCGGCGGGCCGGCGGCTGGCCGCAGGCGCCAGGTGGCCGCAACCACGAGTCCGGCCAACAGGACACCGATGGCGCCGGCCAGGGCGCCAATCCAGCGGTAAACCGTATCCAGCCCCAGGCGCTCCAGCAGTTGCTCCTGCATGCTCGGCCCGTAGGCCAGGACCCAGCGCTGCCAGAGGGCGTTGACGGCGTCGATTTGCAGTCGCACCCGGGCCCAGAGTGAGGATCCGCCGCGCGCCATGGTGGGCACGGCATCGTCCCCCTCCAGCGCCGCGCCCAGACCGCTGTCCACCAGCGCCGGCGCCACCGCGCCCGTGGGGTCGACGCGCACCCAGCCGTCACCCGCCAGCCAGACCTCGACCCAGGCATGGGCGTCGGACTGGCG
>JAWOFB010000375.1:0-5373 GCA_046482445.1 Ectothiorhodospiraceae bacterium
CGCCCTGTTGCCCCTCCAGGTAACTGCGACTGATCAAGCGCGTGAGGCTGGTATAGCCCGTGCTGTCCCGGCACAGGGCCACGCACCGCGAATGCCCCTCGGGCGCATCGGCGTCCTCGACACGCAACTCGGCCCCGACCAGCGGTTTGACTCCGGCCTCCAGGGCCGCCTTGTAGAACTTCACCATGCCGAACAGGTTGCCCTGGTCGGTAATGGCGACCGCCGGCATGCCGCTGGATGCCGCCGACGCGACCAGGCTGGGGATGCGCACAATGCCGTCCACCAGGGAGAACTCGGTATGGACATTGAGATGGACGAACGCTTGCGTCATGCTCCCGGTCTTCCTGTGGTCGTGGCGAGTCGAGGCGCTATTATGAAGCAGGCCGCAAGGAGCGGAAAATCGAACGCAACCGGAGGGTGCAGTCAGGCCCCCTTTGCGCCGGCGATGGCACCGGGAGAATCCCGAACATGATCCATGCAACCGCCATCGTTCACCCGGATGCGGCGCTCGCCGACGACGTGGTTGTCGGCCCCTACGCCTGCATCGAGGCGGACGTCCGCATCGAGCGGGGCTGCCGCATCGGGGCCCACGCCATTATCGAGGGGCCCACCAGCCTGGGCCCGGACAATACCGTTGGTCCCCACGCCGTGCTTGGTACCGCCCCGCAGGACAGTCAGTATAACGGTGAACCCACGCAGCTCGCCGTGGGTTCGCGCAACTGGATTCGGGAATTCGCGACCATTCATCGCGGCTCGCCCAAGGACCGAGGTCTGACCCGTGTCGGCGACGACAACCTGATTATGGCGTATGCGCACATCGGTCATGATTGCCAGGTGGGTAACAGCATCATTCTAGCCAATAGCGCCATGCTCGGCGGCCATGTGGTGGTAGAGGACGGCGTGAACATGTCGGCCATGGTGGGGATTCACCAGTTCGTGCACATTGGCGCCTACGCCATGCTCGGCGGCGGAACCATGAGCACCAAGGACATCGCCCCCTACGCCATGGTCTCGGGCAATCACGCCCGCCTTTACGGGCTCAACCGCCGCGGTCTCAAGCGCGCCGGTTTCGACAAGGCCGACATCGATGCCCTGCGCAGCGCCTACCGCCTGGTCTTCAACTCCGGGCGGCGGCTGCAGGACGTCCTCGCCGAACTCGGCGAGCGCAACTACCTGGAAAGCGCGCTGGTGCGCCACCTGGCCGAGTTCCTGGGTCGCTCCGAGCGTGGAGTCGTGCGATGACCGGTTTGCGTGCGGCCGTCATCGGTGCCGGTTATCTCGGGCGATTCCACGCCCAGAAATACGCGGGCCATCCGGACGTTGACCTGGTGGCCGTGGTCGATGCCGATGCCGAGCGGGCGCAAACGGTCGCCGAGGAGCTGGGCTGCGAGGCCCTGACCGATTACCAGGAGCTACTCGAGCGCGTCGACGCGGTCAGTATCGTGGTGCCGACCCGGCTCCACCATGCCATCGCCTGCGCATGCCTGGAGCACGGCCTGCACGTCCTGGTGGAAAAGCCCATGACCACGACCCTGGCCGAGGCCGACGAGCTCGTCGACCGCGCCCGGCAGTCCGGGCGCATCCTGCAGGTCGGCCACCTGGAGCGGTTCAATGCCGCCGTGCGCGCGCTGGCCGAGCGTGTCGGCACGCCCATGTTCATCGAGTGTCACCGCATGGCGCCGTTTAACCCGCGCGGTGCCGACGTCAGCGTCATCCTGGACCTGATGATCCACGATATCGACATCATCCTGAAGCTGGTGGATCGTCCGGTTGCGCGCATCGATGCCAACGGCGCCCCGGTGATCGCCACGGACACGGACATCGCCAGCGCCCGGATCCAGTTCGACAACGGCTGTGTGGCCAACGTCACTGCCAGCCGGGTCAGCCTCAAGGCGGAGCGCAAGATGCGCCTGTTCCAGCGCAACTGCTACATTGCCCTGGACTTTCAGGAGCGCTCGCTGGACATCCGCTCGCGCAATCCCGGCCGCAGCGGGCCACCCGCCATGACGGACATCCAGAGCGAGCAGCAATGCTTCGAAGACGGCGACGCCCTGCGTGCCGAGATCGCGGACTTCGTGGACTGCATCAAAACGGGACGCCCACCGCTGGTGACCGGCACGGACGGGCGCCGGGCACTCGCCACGGCCATCGAAATCGCGCGCCAGCTGCGCGACAATCCCCTCCCCGATCAACCCGCCGAGAGAGACGGCAGCCCATGATCCCGATGGTCGACCTGAAGGCCCAGTACGATGACCTGCGGCCGGAGCTGGAAGCCGGTTTCCGCGCGGTTCTCGATGATGCCCGCTTCGTGCTCGGTCCCAATGTGCAGGCGCTTGAAACCGAGATTGCCGCGTACGTGGGCTGCGATCACGCGGTATCCTGCGGCTCCGGCACCGAGGCGCTCCACCTGGCCCTGGCAGGACTCGGCTTGGAACCCGGCGACGAGGTCATCACCACGCCGTTCACCTTCATCGCCACCGCCGAGGCCATCCGCTACCAGGGCGCGACCCCCGTGTTCGTGGACATCGACCCGACCACGTTCAACCTGGACCTGGAGCAGGTTGCCGCCGCCATCGGGCCGCGCACTCGCATGCTCCTGCCGGTGCACCTGTTCGGCCAGCCGGTGGCCATGGACGAGGTCATGGCCCTGGCGAATCAGCACGGACTGCAAGTGGTCGAGGATTGCGCCCAGTCGTTCGGCGCCACCTGCCAGGGCCGCACCACCGGGACCTTTGGCAACGCCGGGGCATTCAGCTTTTTCCCGAGCAAGAACCTGGGCGCCTACGGTGATGGCGGCCTGGTGACGACCCATGACAGCGCCCTGGCGGAAGAGCTGCGGGTTTTACGCAATCACGGCAGTCGCGAGCGCTACCACCACCATGTCGTCGGGTTCAACAGCCGCCTGGACGAGATGCAGGCCATGGTGCTTCGAGCCAAGCTGCGCCGGATCGACCAATACAACACGTGCCGGCGCCGCGTGGCGCGCGCGTATGACAGCCGCCTCACTGGTGTACCCGGCATCACGGTGCCAACCGCGGGGAGCGCCGGGCGACACGTCTACCACCAGTACACCATCCTGGTGGAAGACCGGGACGCGATCATGGCGGCCCTACGCTCCGCGGACATCGCTTGTGCCGTCTACTATCCGATACCGCTGCACCGCCAGCCGGTGTTCCGCGACGCCTACGCGGACGTGGACCTGCCCCGGGCGGAATGGGTCGCGGAACACTGCCTGTCGCTCCCCATGTACCCGGAGCTCACGGACGAGCAGATCCTGCGAGTGACCGAGACCATCCGGCACGCCGTCGACGCCTGAGACCCGCACGCCACCGGCATGAAGCGCCCGGCGCGGATGCGGCCGCTGTCAGCGCCGTCAATACGATTCGGGGTCGTCCGCAGTGAGATCCGACGGGCTGAGCGCCGCGCGCACGGGGGCAAAGGAGCGCCGGTGCACATCACTGGCGCCGAGGCGCCGCAGCGCGTCCCGGTGTTCGGCGGTGGCATAGCCCTTGTGCCGGGCAAAACCGTAGCCCGGGTAGACCGCGTCCAGGTCCTGCATGACGCGATCGCGCGCCACCTTGGCCAGGATCGCCGCGGCACTAATCGCCGCCTCGCTGAGATCGCCGCCAACAACAGTCGTCGCGGGGCATGGCAACTCCGGGCAGCGATTGCCATCCACCAGCGCTCGCTCCGGGGCCAGTGGCAACCCCGAAACGGCCTCGCGCATGGCGTCCAGCGTGCACTGCAGGATATTGCGGGCGTCGATCTCGGCTGGTTCCGCCTGGACCAGGGACCAGGCCAGGGCCCGATCCCGGATGGTGATCGCCAGGGCCTCGCGACGCCGGGCCGAAAGGCGCTTCGAATCCGTTAGCCCCGGGATGGATCGCCGGGAATCCAGGATCACCGCACCCACGACCACGGGTCCTGCCAGGGGACCACGGCCGACCTCGTCCACGCCGGCAACAAGCGGCTCATCCCCGACCCGGGCACGTGCGCTACCCCCGGTTCGCGTCCTCATCCCGGTCTCACCGGTCCCGTCGCCGCTGGTTGCCGCTCGCCGCGCAGCAGTGCCAGGACCGCCTCGGCAGCCTGGGCACTGGCCCCGCAGCGCAACTGCTCATGGATGGCGCAAAAGGCCTGATTCAGTTCAGCGCGCCGCTCCGGGTGCTCGAGCAGATCCAGCACCGCCGGGCCGAGATTCCCGGACACGGCAGCCCCCTGGGTGAACTCGGCCACGAGCCGGCGATCAGCGATCAGGTTGGGCATGGCGATATGGGCCACGTGCACCAGCCGCCGCGCGAGCCACGCCGTGAACGGTGCCACCCGGTAGGCAACCACCATGGGACGCTTGTGCAACATCGCCTCAAGACTCGCCGTTCCGGACGCCAGCAACGCCACATCGGCGGCACTCAGACACTCCCGCGAGCGACCGTCCACCAGTTGCACTGCCATGCCCTCGTTACGAGCCGCCCGAATCGTTGCCAACACCTCTCGCGTCCGCGGCGTGGCACAGGGCACGATGAAACGCAGGTCCGGCCGGTGGCGATGCAGCCAGGCCGCTGTCTCCAGGAACACCGGGCCCAGCCGTTCCACCTCGCCGACACGACTGCCGGGCAGGAGCGCCACCACCTCGCCGTCCTGGGGCAGCCCGAGCGCATCGCGCGCCGCTGCAGTGTCCGGCTCCACGGGGATTTCGTCGGCAAGCGGGTGGCCCACGAAGGTGGCCGCAACGCCATGCTCGCGGTAAAACGCCGGCTCGAACGGGAAAATGCACAACATCCGGTCCACCGCCCGACGGATACCGCGTATGCGACCGCGACGCCAGGCCCAGACGGTCGGGCTCACGTAGTGGACCGTGGGCACGCCATGGCGTCGCAGGCGCTTCTCCAGGCCGAGATTGAAGTCCGGCGCGTCGATACCGATGAAGACATCCGGCGGATCGGCTTGAAATCGCTGCCCCAGATCCCGGCGAATCCCGACCAACCGCGGCAGGTGCCGGCAGACCTCCACCAGGCCCATGACCGACAGACTCTCCAGCGGATAGAGGGTTTCCAGACCCTCGGCGGCCATACGCTGACCACCGACACCCTCGAAACGCACATCCGGACAGCGCTCACGCAGGGCCCGCATCAGACCAGCGCCCAGGTAATCCCCGGACATCTCTCCGGCCACAATGGCCACACGCATGGATCAAGCTCCAACGGCCCCGTTGCCGGGATCTATGGTATGGCGGACGGACGCAGCCCCCGTCAGCGGACGATGCCGCGCTCGCTTGCCCGAATGAACTCCGCCAATCGGGCCAATGGCGGATGGCTACCACTGATCTCGTCGATTGCCGCCAGCGCCTCTTCCAGCCGCCAGCCACCTTTGTAG
>JAWOFB010000059.1:0-2741 GCA_046482445.1 Ectothiorhodospiraceae bacterium
AGGTGGACCAGGATGCGGTCCAGATGCAGCTGGACCGCGAAGGTGACTGCGAGATCCTGGAGCTCAATATCACGCTGCCCGAGAGCCAGCAGCAGTCGGGGTAACGCCGGCGGTCGCACTGTCGTGCGGCGTGCTTGTCAGATACTTTCGCGCTGGTTGCGTACATCCACCTGGACGGACAGCGTATCCCCCGGCTGCAGGTAGCCGTCGCGCCGGATGTCGTTCCAGCGTTCCAGCTGGCTCACCGAGACCCCGAAACGCTGGGCAATGTCGTACAGGTTGTCGCCCTGGCGCACCTCGTAGGTGATGGCCTCGCGGACCGGCTCACGCGTGCCGGATTGCTCGGCGGTTGCGGGCTGAACGGAGCCGTCTTCAGCGGTGCGCACGACCAGTTCCTGACCCGGTCGCAGCGGGTCGCCGGGTGCCATGCCGTTCCACTCCGCGAGTTCCCGCACATCGACGCCGTACTGCTGCGCGATGTCCCAGAAGGTATCCCCCTGCTGCACCACGTGTTCGACCGACGTTGCGCCGCCCCCGGCCTGGGTCCGCGCCCGGCGGTTGCTGGCGCTCTGGGTATAGGTCTCCGCCTCCGCGCTGGCGGTGGGGATCATCAGGTGATCGCCGGCACGGATGACGTCGCCGCCGATGTCATTGGCCGAACGCAGGGCATCCGGCGTGGTGTTGTACGCCCGGGCAATGCTGCGAAGACTCTCGCCGGGCTCGATGCGGTGGCGCTGCCAGCGCATGCGCTCATCGTCGTCGAGCTCGGCCAGTTTCTCGCGAAAGGCGTCAGCGCTGTCCGCGGGGACGGCGAGCCGGTGTGGGCCGTCAGGATCCGTGGCCCAGCGGTCGAAACCGGGATTGAGGCTGTAGAGGCGCTCGACACTGATCCCTGCCAGGTCGGCCGCCACGGCCAGGTCGATCTGTTCATCGAGTTCTACGAGGCGCACCTGTGGCTCGTCCGGGATCCGCTCCAGAGCCACGTCGTAGGCCTCCGGGTCCTGGACCAGCTCGCTGATGGCGAGCAACCGCGGGACGTACTGCCGTGTCTCACTGGGCAAGTCCAGGTTCCAGAAGTCCGTGGCTTCACCACGCGCCTCGGCCTGGCGCACGGCATTCTGGACGCGTCCCTCGCCGGCGTTGTAGGCCGCAATGGCCAGCATCCAGTCGCCGTCGAACAGGGTGTGCAGATGGTCCAGATAGTCCAGGGCGGCCTCGGTGGCGGCGATCACGTCCCGGCGGCCGTCATACCACCAGGACTGGCGCAGGCCGTAGTTCCGTCCAGTCGCCGGAACGAACTGCCAGATGCCCGCGGCACGTCCGTGCGAGTAGGCGTAGGGCCGATAGGCGCTCTCCACGACCGGGAGCAGGGCCAGCTCGGTGGGCATGCCGCGCTCCTCGATCTGGGAGACAATATGGTAGAGGTACGGCTTGGCACGTTCAGCAACCCGGTTCAGGTAGTCAGTGTCCCGACTGTACCGGTTGATCTCGCTAATGACGCGCGGGTTGTCACGATCCGCTTCGATGCCGTAGCCCTCGCGGATGCGGACCCACAGGTCGTCCGGGTAGTCCGTGTCCGAGTCCTCGACCTCGGTGAACTCCGGTGCCTCGGTGAGGACGACGCCCGGAAACAGCACATCCGTGTGGGTCAGCCACGCGGGCTGCTCCGGTGCTGTCTCCGCGCCAGCGGCATCAGCGGTGGCCTCATCGCGATCCGTCTGGCCTTCGTCGAGACTTGCGCACGCGCCCAGCATCAGTGCGGGTACGCATACGGCGGCAATCCTGGCACAAAGCACGATGCCGTCACCCCCTGCAGGTTGTTATTGGTTGTTCGCATCGGCCGTTGCCACTGCGGCGAACGACCACCGGGTCGTTTCAGAAGCGGTCCTTCCAGCCCCGGACCGCGGCAAACACCTCCACCGGCGAGGTCAGTTGCCGCCCGGTCTCCGCCTCGGCGCTCTGGCGTACGGTGTCGACGCCGCTGCGCAGGAACGGGTTGGTACGGAACTCCTCGTCGAGGGTGCCCGGCAGCGTACAGGCCTGTTTGGAACGAAGCATCTGCACATGCTCAAGCCGCTTTTGAACGGCCTCGTTGTCCGGCTCCACCGTCGCGGCAAAGCGCAGGTTGGCCTCGGTGTACTCGTGTCCGGCGAAGAACTGGGTCTCGCCCGGCAACTCGGTGATTTTGCCCAGCGACTGGATCATCTGCTCCGGCGTGCCCTCGAACAAACGGCCGCAGCCACCGGCGAACAGCGTATCCCCACAGAACAGCAATCCGTCCCCGTAGTAACTGATATGGCCGGCGGTGTGTCCCGGTGTTTCCAGTACGCCGAGTTCCAGGCCCACGCCGGGGAGTGACACGGTGTCGCCCTCCTGTAACCCGTACGTGCGGTACTGGATGCGCTCGTCTGCGGGGCCGTAAACCGGTGCCTCGTACTGGGCGAGCAGGGCATCCAGACCGCCCTGATGATCCGGGTGATGATGGGTAATGAGGACGGCCTCGAGCTTGAGGCCCCGCTGCCGGAGGGCCTGGAGCACCGGCCCGGCGTCACCGGGATCCACGACCACACAGGCGTCACTGTCACCGGTAATGAGCCAGATGTAGTTGTCGCGCAGTGCCGGAATCGCGGTTACAGTCGCCATAGACGGTATCCTGTGGGTTTGCGGGTTGATGCACGCCGCCAGCCGCGACCGCGGCTCGCGTCGCCTGATAGACTACCGCATGGTACCTGTCCGAGCTG
>JAWOFB010000062.1:0-6444 GCA_046482445.1 Ectothiorhodospiraceae bacterium
ACGCATGTTCGCCCCGGTCATGGCCGCTTCCCTGACCACGGTGGCGGCCTTTTTGCCGTTGATGATTAACGGCGGGCCCATCGGCAACATCCTCTTCGATATCCCACTGGTGGTGGTGTGCGTGATCATCGCCGCCATCATCCAGGCCTTTTTCATCCTGCCCGGCCACCTGCGGCGCTCCTTCGAGCGCACGCCGCGGGGGCGCGAGAACCGCTACCGGCAGGCCGCCGACCGCTGGTTCAACCGGTTCCGTGACGGCCCCTTTGTGCGCTGGGTGCGTGTGGCCGTGCGCAACCCCTGGCCCACCATGGCCATCCCGGTGGCGCTGCTGATCATGGCCTTCGGCCTGGTCGCGGGCGGTCGCCTGGCGTTTACCTTCTTCCCCACGGTGGAGGGCGAGACCGTCTACGCCAACGTGAGCTTTGCCGCCGGCACCCCGCGCGAGCGCGTCGCGGCGTACCTGGAGGAGCTGGACGATGCCCTCATGGAGACCGCTGAGGAGTTTGGTGGTGATCTGGTGCGCACTCACGTTAGCCGCACCGGGAGCACCATCGCCGGCGATCCCCGGGATCAGCGCCAGGGCGAGAACTTCGGCGGCATTTTCGTGGAGCTGACGCCGCCGGATACCCGCGATGTGCGCAATAACGCCTTCATGCGGGCCTGGGACGACAATGCCCCCACGGCACCCGGCCTGGAGGACCTCATCATCAAAGAGCGAGAGCAGGGCCCGCCGGGAGCCGACATCGACGTGCGCATCTCCGGCGCGCCCCTGGAACAGCTCAAGGCCGCATCCATGGACGTGCGTGCGGACCTGCGCCAGCGGGCCGGCGTCTCCGGTATCTCGGATGATTTGCCCTACGGCCCGGAGCAGTGGGTCTACAGCGTCAACGAGCAGGGCCAGGCGCTGGGCCTGACCAATGCGGCCATCAGCCGGCAGCTGCGCGACGGCTACGCCGGCGCCCTGGCGCAGATCTTCCAGCAGGACCGCGACGAGGTCGAGGTCCGCGTGCGTCGCGCCGAGGCCGAGCGCGAGCAGCTCGGCAGCCTGGCCGACATGCGCGTGCGCACCCCGGCGGGTGTCTCCGTGCCCCTGACCAGCGTCGCGGACGTGGAAACGCGGCGGGGTTTTGCCTCGCTGCGGCATTTCGAGGGCGAGGTCGCGGTACGGCCGTCGGCCGATGTGGACGCCGACGTGGCCAATGCCAATCGCATCATCGCGGACATGCGCGAGGGGATTCTGCCGGAGATCCGCGAGCGCTATGGCGTGCGCACGGCCTTCGAGGGGCGCCAGGCGGACCAGTCGGAGACACTGGCCGATATGCGCGCCGGCCTGGCACTGGCCCTGGCGCTGATCTACCTGGTGCTGGCGCTGGTGTTCGGCTCCTACGGCTGGCCGCTGATTGTCATGTCGGTCATCCCCTTCGGCATTGTCGGGGCCTTGTTCGGCCATGCCCTGTTCGGCCTGGATCTCACCATTCTGTCGCTGTTCGGGCTGTTCGCACTGGCGGGCATCGTGGTGAACAACAGCATCATCCTGGTGACCTTCTATCGGGGCATGCGCGCGGAGGAGCCCGACAGGACGCCCGCGGCGGCCCTCGTGGAGGCATCACGGCTGCGCCTGCGGCCCGTGTTGGTGACCACGCTGACCACGATCGGCGGCCTGTTGCCGCTGATCTTCGAGACCTCGGTACAGGCGCAGTTCCTCATCCCCATGGCCATTAGCATCGCCTTCGGCCTGGCGGTGGCCTCGCTGATCGTGCTGTTCCTGATCCCGGCCATGCTGGTGGTCTACGAGAATGCCGCCGCCCGGCTGCAGGGAGCGGCGCAATGACGCCGGGGCTGCCGGGCTGGCTGCGCGCCTACGACCGGGGTGCGCTCGCCGGCGACCTGACGGCGGCGCTGGTGGTCACGGTCATGGTCATCCCCCAGGCGCTGGCCTATGCCGCGCTCGCCGGGCTGCCGCCGCAGCTTGGCCTGTATGCGGCACTGGCACCCATGGTCGCCTACGCGGCGCTGGGCTCCTCCATGGTGATGTCCGTGGGCCCGGTAGCCATCACCGCGGTCATGACCGCGGCGGCGCTGGAGCCGCTGGCCGAGCCGGGCAGTGCCACCTACATTGCCGGCGCGGTCCTGCTGGCTTTCCTCTCCGGCGGCATGCTTCTGCTCATGGGCTTTCTGCGCCTGGGGTATCTCGCCCGTTTCCTGAGTCACCCGGTGGTCCAGGGATTCATCTCCGGGGCGGCGGTGCTGATCATCCTGGGCCAGATCCCGGCACTGCTGGGCATCGACGCGCGCGGGGCCACGGCCACCGAGCTGGTGCCGGCACTGCTGCGCGGTCTGCCGCAGCTCGAGCCCGTGACCACGGCCTTGGGTGGTATGGCGCTGGGCCTGCTCGTGGCGGCGCGGCGCTGGCTGGCCGGTGGGCTCGAGCGCGCCGGGCTGTCGTCGCCGGTCGCGGGCATCCTCGCGCGGCTGGCGCCCGTGGCGGTGGTGCTTGCGGCCATCGCCGTCTCGTCGCTGGCCGGGCTGGAAGGCGACCTCCGGGTGGTGGGCCCGTTACCCGCGGGCTTGCCCCGGCTCGTGTGGCCGGCGCTGGACCCGGCCCTGGCCTGGGAGCTTCTGATGCCGGCGCTGGTCATCGCCCTGGTGGCCTTCGTTGAAAGCGTGGCGGTGGCCCAGGCGTTCGCCCGCCAGCGCGGTGAGCGGATTGATGCCGATGCCGAGCTGCGCGGGCTGGGGGCGGCCAACCTGGCCAGTGCCGTCTCCGGGGCATTTCCCGTGGCCGGCGGGTTTTCCCGGACCGCGGTCAACGCCGACGCCGGTGCCCGCACGCCGCTGGTGGCCGTGTTCGCGGCGGTGCTGCTGGCCGCGGTGCTGGTCTGGGCCACAGGCGTCTTCCGGCCCTTGCCGCAGACGGTGCTGGCGGCGCTGATTATCGTCACCGCCGCAGGACTCGTGGACGGCGCCGGCCTGCGCCGGGCCTGGCAGTACGATCGCGCCGAGGGCGGCGCGTTCGCCGCCACGGCGGCCGGGGTGCTGATCCTGGGGGTGGAGGGCGGTGTCATCACCGGCGTGGCACTGTCACTGCTCACTTTTATCGCCCGCGCGAGCAACCCGCACCTGGCGGTGGTGGGGCGTGTGCCGGGGACCGAGCACTTTCGCAATGTCTCGCGCTACCGGGTGGAGACGGATCCCGGCGTGGTCCTGGTGCGCGTGGACGAGATCCTGTTCTTCGGCAATGCCCAGGCGGTGCGCGAGCAGCTGGAGGCGTGTCTCGCGGCGCGGCCAGCGGCGCGGCACCTGGTTCTCGTGATGCAGTCCGTCAGCCACGTGGATGCCACCGCCGCGGACGTGCTCCGGGAGCTCGACGCCGGCTTGAAGCAGCGGGGCGTGTCGCTGCACCTGGCCGAGGTCAAGGGGCTGGTCATGGACCGCCTGCGGGGCACCGCATTCATGCGCGCTCTCGGCGGCCAGGTGTTCCTGTCAGCCAATGCCGCCTTCGCGACTCTGGCCGCGCGTCCGGCCGCCAGCGCGCCCGCTGCCTCCGTTTTGGGTCAGGACTGACCGCGCTTGCCGATATCCCGGGACATGGTGGCCTCGTTGGCGCGGCTGAGCTCGCGCAGGGCCTCGGGATCGTCCAGGGTGATCTCCTTGCCCGAGGCCGTGAGCCAGCCGGCATCGGAGAACCGCCGGAACATGCGGCTCATGGTCTCCGGCGCCAGCCCCAGGTAGTTGCTCAGCTCGTGCCGGGACATGGGCAGCCGGAACCGCGTGGCGGACAGGCCGCGGTTGGCAAAGCGATCCGAGAAGCCGAGGAGAAAGATAGCCAGGCGTTGTTCGGCATTGCGCTGGGCCATGGCCAGCACCATGTCCTGCTCGCCGGAGATCTCCCGGCTCATGATGCGCAGCAAGTGGTGCTGGAGGCCGGCGACGTGCGTGGCCAGACTCTCCAGGTCCCCGAGCGGGATCTGGCAGACGCTCGTCGTCTCCAGTGCCGTGGCCGTGGACCGGTGCGTCCCCGACGCAATAGCATCCAGTCCCAGCAGTTCCCCGGGCAGGTAGAAGCCGGTGACCTGCTCCTCGCCATCCTGAGACGTGTTGACGGTCTCCAGGGCACCGGTGCGCACGGCGTAGACCGACTCCGAGGCATCGCCGGCGTGGAACAATGCCTCGCCCTTGTGCAGGGGGCGGCGCCGCTGGACGATGCGATCCAGCGCCTCCACGTCCTCGGCCTTGAGACTCATTGGCAGGCACAGCTCGTTGAGGCTGCACGTGTTGCAGGCTTCGCGCAGTCGCCGGATCTCGGCGGGATCAGCCCGGTGCTGGGCCATTGGTGTCTCTCTCCTTGCCGCGCCCGGGACGCGGCTTCACGCCCCTTGGAGGCTGGATACTCGACAGGGAACAGTCAAGATCTGATCAGGGCCTGGAAATTCCCCCAGCCCGGGCTGGCTCGATGATGAACCAGCCGGCGGTGTTTGAAAACACCCGTGACAAGCGGCCGGCCGCGGCCCGTCAGTCCGCCTTGGCGCGCAGCGCCTCGGCGTCGAGCACCTGGATCACGCGCTGGTTCACGCGGACCACGCCGCTGGATTCCAGTTCGTGCAGGATGCGTGACAACGTCTCGGGCGTGATCGCCAGGCGCGAGGCCACCACGTGTTTCGGCGCGGGCAGCTCCAGAGAGGTGCCAGTCGTTACCTGCTTCGGTGTCTGGCTGAGCAGGTAGCGGACGACGCGCGGCCGTGACTGGCGCAGGGTCAGCTCGTCGATTTCCTGGACGTGCGTATGCAAGCGCATGCTCAGGTCCGCAAGCAGCGCCATGCAGGCCTCGGGGCTGGCGCGCAGAATAGCCCGGTAGGCCCCATTCGGAACAGCGATAACGCTGCCCGGGGCGATGGCCTCGGCGGTGACCGGGTAGCACTGGTGATCCATGAACATCACCGCCTCGGCGAAGGCCTCGCCGGGGTTTACCACGTGGATCACCTTTTCCTGGCCGGCCTCGTTGGTGCGCACCAGCTTGATCAGCCCCGTCTCCAGCAGGAAAAAACTGGCGGCCGGGTCGTCAAAGTGGAACAGGATATCGCCATTAGCCAGCGATTGCCGGCGGGCCTGGTTCGCCAGCAGATCCACGGCGCTGCTGGCCAGCGGCCGGAACAGCCGGTTACGGGCGAGGACGTCGCGAATCGGTTCGTTGCTCATAACGGTGTCGCGACCCGATCGCGGATGAACGCGGCCACGCTCTGCGGCTCGTCCAGCGGCAGGCGCGGCAGGGCGTCACTGGTGCGCATGCCCCCCGGCGCGGCCACGGCGATGATGCTGGCGTCATTGACGTGCAGCGGTTCGCGCTCATCGCCCGCGGGGCGCAGGAGCTCCAGCTTGGGGAAGGACTCGTGCCGGAAGCCCTCCACCAGCACCAGGTCGGCGCTGTCCTGATCCAGGCGGGCGAGTTCCTCGCGCAGGGACAGGACGTCATCCGGGGGGCGTTCGACCATCAATGCCCAGCGCCGGTCGGAGGTGACCAGCACCTGATCCGCGCCGGCCTTGCGCAGGGTGTGGCTGTCCTTGCCCGGGGTGTCCACGTCGAAGGCATGGTGGGCGTGCTTGATCAATGCCAGGCGCAGGCCGTCGGCCCGGAGCAACGGGATCACGCGGCGGAGCAGGGTGGTCTTGCCCGTGCCGCTCCAGGCAGCGAAACCAAGGAGCGGGACGCGCGCGGTATCCGGCCACAGGTGCTGGTACGGGTAGCGGCCGTGTGGCGGTGCGCTGGTCATGATGCTCCGCTTGGCTCACACTGAGCGGTGTACTGTACACCGGTCACGGTTACCGCAACCACACCGGTTCTGCGTCTGCGTTGAAAGGGGTGCTGACCATGGTCGAAGAACTGCCGTCCGGTGCCGGCGAGGTCGCCGAAGACTACCCGGAGATCTGGGATGCCTACAGCCGCCTGGGGCGGGCTTGCGCGGAAGCGGGTCCCCTGGACGACCGCGAGCGGCGCCTGGTCAAGCTGGCCATGGCGGTGGCCAGTGGCAGCGAGGGGGCGACGCACTCCCACGTTCGCCGCGCCCTGGGCGAGGGGTTTACCGTGGAGGAGCTGCGCCAGGTGGCCCTGCTGGGAATCCCGACCCTGGGCTTCCCGTCCGCCGTCGCCGCGCTGACCTGGGTCGATGACATCCTCGATGA
Organism: Ectothiorhodospiraceae bacterium; assembly: GCA_046482445.1. GTDB lineage: Bacteria > Pseudomonadota > Gammaproteobacteria > Nitrococcales > Aquisalimonadaceae > Aquisalimonas. Next base: position 6,178 of record JAWOFB010000062.1, read on the forward strand.
CGAGGACGACTTCGACGACAGCGATGACGACGACGCGGATGACGCGGACGACGATGGTGACGAAGACGCCGAGTACTGAGCCCGCGGGCGGCTGACTTGTGGGCCGGGGTTATCCGGGTTGGCCGTCCGCGCGCGGTGCCAGCAGGATGCCCGTGTAGCGCACCAGGAACAGGGCAAAGGCAGCCACCCAGAGCACGCTGGCAACGGTGATGCCGGCCTGCCAGCCCAGCCATCCCAGGCCCGCGGCGACGCGCGCCACCGCCGCCC
>JAWOFB010000092.1:0-3088 GCA_046482445.1 Ectothiorhodospiraceae bacterium
ATCGCGCGTCAGGATCTCTCCAACGCGCAGGCCGAGGGGCTCATCGAGCACTTCGGCAGCGTCCTCGCCGACAACGGCGGCAAACTCGTGGACAGCGAGTACTGGGGCGTCAAGACGATGGCCTACAAGATCAACATCGATCGCTCGGCGTTTAAAAAGCCGGTGATGATCTCGTTGAGATACGTCTTCACTTCTTCGAGGTCTGCGTCGATGTCATCACCCGTGACGATCGTCTCGATCACGTTCAGTTGAATCCACGCCCTCGTTGTAGAGGTCCACGGTAAAGATGAAGCGAATGCGCCCCTCGCGCAGGTCGCGCTGTACCGACTGCCGCTCGTGGTCCGAGCTCTCGCCGGTCAGCACCGCGCTGGGCACCTGCTTGGCCGAAAAATGTTCCGCCATGAACCGGGCATGGTCGCAGCTGATGCAAAACCCCAACCCGCGAACCGAGCCCAGGTCGGTCGCGTGTTCATGGGCCTGCCGCAAGACCCAGTCGGCCCGCGCCTGGTTGCCGGTGAACACGCCCTCCAGTTCTTCGGCGTCATAGCCCCCGCGCCGCCAGCGCACCCGGCTCAGGTCCACGGACTCATGGTCGGCCACGCCAAAGTAGTGGAACGGTACCAGTAGGCGCCGTTCGATGGCGTCCGGCAGGCGGATCTCGTGGGTGTAGCGGTGGCCAAAGTGTTTGCGGATGTCGTCGGCATCCGTGCGCTCCGGCGTTGCCGTCAGGCCCAGCAGGCACTTGGGCCGCACATGGTCGAGGATGCGCTGGTAGCTGCCGGCGCTACTGTGGTGCGCCTCATCCAGTACCACGTAATCGAAATGCTCCGGGGCCAGCCGGTCGAGGTCTCGCGCATTCCAGCTCGCCACCGTACAGAACAGGTGGCGGTCCTGACTCGGGCGCGCCCCACCCACCAGCAAGTCACCGAATTCGTGGTCCTGCAGCACTTGGCGGAAACTCGCCATTGCCTGACGCAGGATCTCCTCGCGGTGGGCGATGAACAGCAACGACGGACGCCCCTTATCCGCCTGCTCACGTGCGAAGCGCCGATAGTCGAAAGCGGCAATCATGGTCTTGCCGGTCCCGGTGGCGGCGATGACCAGATGGCGGTCGATGCCCGAACGGCGCTCGCGCTGGATGTCCTCCAGGATCTCCTGCTGAAAAGCGTAAGGCCGCAGGTCGAAGAACGCGATGGCGTCTTTCTGCGCCCCGGGCCCCGAGCTGGATTCCGACTCCAGCGCCTGTTGCAGGCGGGTAAGGTCATCCGGGGTGAGCGGTTCAAACTCCGCCGGGTCTGCCCAGTGCGACTCGAACGAGGCTTCGATCTGGCGCCACATGTGCGGCAGCTCGTACTCGCTGACCTTGGCCGTCCACTCCAGCCCCTCATCCATCGCCACGCGCGAGACATTCGCCGAGCCGATGTAGGCACTGCCAAACCCCGTGCTCCGATGAAACAGGTAGGCCTTGGCGTGCAGGCGCGTGCGATGCGTGTCGTACGAGACCCGAATCTCGGTGTTCGCCAGGCTCAGCAGAAACTCTATCGCCTTCAGATCCGTGGCCCCAAGGTACGAGGTCGTCGCGATCCGCAGCCTGGGCGAGCCATCGGCGGTCGGCGTTTCCGTAAAGCGCTTCAGAGTCTCGCGCAGGGCGCGAATCCCGCTCCATTTAATGAAGGACACCAACCAGTCGGCCCGTTCCGCACTGGCCAGTTCCTTCTCGATCTGCGTGACCAGGCTGGGTGTGCGATCCGAACCGGTGAGCAGGCTGGACAGGGCCAGCGGAACGTCCGGCCTTGGCGTCTCCTGCTGCCCCACCTGGTCCGCGGCCGGCGAACGCACCTCCAACAACTGCCGAAACGGCGGCTGGGGAAGGTCTTCCTCAATTCCGGACAGAGGATGCCCGGCCGTGGCCAGCGCATCCGCCAGCCCCTGCACGGCACGGGTCCAGTCCTCGTGCCCCTTCTCGCGCAGCTCACCCGCGCGCTCGGCGAGCCGCTGGGCCAGCTCGGCGACCAGGCTCATCGCTAGATCGTCGCCCTCCAGGCCCTGGTTCCAGCGGGCGTGCTCCTCCAGCCCCAGGGCTTCCAGCGCCCGCCGGACCCGCGGCGTATCCAGACGCTCATGCAGGCCAACCCACTGGGCCTCCGACCAGGCTTTAGCGGCGCTATCTCGGCTCATGCGGAACGTCCGGCAACAAAGGCTTCGAGCAATGGGATGTCCGCGGGCGCGAGCTCAAGCCCCCGAGCCTCCAGTGGCGACACCCAGCACCAGCGATCGTGCACCGCCAGCGCCGGGCTCTCGTCATCCGTCCACGCCCGCAGCGCCACCAACTCAAGGCTTCCGTTACCCGGAATCGGCGTGCGTCCGATCTCTTGCCCCACCCGGAGCTCCATCGCCAGCTCTTCACGGAATTCGCGGCACAACGCCGCCTCCAGGCTCTCGCCCGGCTCCGCCTTGCCACCGGGGAATTCCCAATACCCCGCCAGCGCCTGATCGGCCCCGCGACGCGCCAGAAAGATCCGCCCCTGTGCATCCTCCAGAATGCCGCAGACCACGACCGCCTGATTCGCTTCCATGAGCGTTGCCAAACCCGGCTCTCCGTTAACCTCTGGCCGGATCGTACCAGGGAATGCCGCCACGGCTCCCACGGGAAGCCCGATTCCGGGCCACGCGTGGTCGCTCCTCCCGTCACGTCAATTCCGCGAAAACGGTGATATACCGATTCTGTATAGCACCGTGCTCTGTCACGCTTGTGCCGCCGGTGCGCCCGGCGACCACCCTGCACCCCCGGGGCGGCGGGCGATGTCGGTGATCCACCACGAGGTGGAGATCGGTGCCGCTCCGGAAGCGGTGTTCGAGTTGATGGCCCGGGTGAAGGCGTTCGCCGCCTACAGTGAGGCCATCGAGTCCATTACCCGCGTCAGGCCCGATCGCTACCACTGGCATGTACGGGTGGCCGGGGTTCTGCCGCCGCCCCGCCGCGGCTGCCCGGCTGACGCGCGCTGGCGGGGTTGTCCTGCGAGGGCTGCTACTGGCTGACTCCGAGCGCGCGCGGCACGCATCTGCAGCTGGCCGTGCGCTGTGGCGA
>JAWOFB010000130.1:0-5126 GCA_046482445.1 Ectothiorhodospiraceae bacterium
GTGCCAGCCGCGTGCTGGCACCTGCCTGTACGGCTTTACTGCACGCTGAGGGTAGTTCGGTCGACGCCGGTGTTGCCGTTCGCCGGATCATAGGCGTGCACGGTGACCTCGTAGACGCCGGGCCCGTCCACCGGGATGCTGCCCTCGAACTGGCTGGCACTTCCCGCGTATTCCATGGCCTGTTCGGCGACGACTTCGCCGTCGCGGCGTACGGTCATGCCGACCTCGTAGTCGTTCGCGTCCCAAATGCCGTCCGGCTCGATGGGGCAACCGCACATCATCATGACATTCGCCTGAATCGGCACCGAGTCGGTGTCCGCGCTGTCGTACTTGCCGGCGGCGCCGGGTTCCAGGACGTCCACGACGAAGCCCGGGAGTTCGATGATCCAGCCGTCGCCCGCGGACAGATGGCCACCGGGGATGACCCACTGCGTCGCGGAGGCGGTGTGGGCGGATTGCTCCTGGGCCAACGGCCCGTAGACGGTCGCTTCCACAAGACGGGCCCGCTCGAGATCCAGGGTGGTATCGAAGGATGCGGCACCCTCGCTAGCCATTTGGTGACGGCGTCCGCCGTCATCGTGCATGAGCAGCCCCGTGTCACCTGTGCCGCCCCGGGTGACACCCCGGGCGAGGGTTTCACCAGTGTGCACATCGCTGAGCGTGACCTGCATGCCACCCATGCTGCTGCCGATGAATTTGGCGTCTTTGCTCATGACGCGAATGGTGATATCCGTTTCTTCCGCCATGGCGGTTGCGGTGACGCCGCAAAACGCGACGGCGGTGAGTGTGAGCAAGCGTGCAAGGCTTTTCATGGTGGTTCACCTCCTGGGTTAGAGCGAGAGGATGCGTGCGTTCGGCCGGTTCATGGCCTCGGTGATGGCGTCCGGCGCCGCGACGCCGACGCCGGGCAGGAGATCGTCCTCGGTCTCCGCGCGGTTGGGCAGAAAGATGGCGCAGACATCGACGGACACGTCCGCCTCCGTGAGCGCCTGAAGCATGCCCGAGGGCGAGGCGCCCGCCGGCTCGATGACCGGGCCCTCCTCGGCATCCGCCAGGGCCAACTTCCCCCCTTCATCACAGAGCAGCACCTGAGCGGTGCCGCCGTCGCGGACATGCTGGCGCGTAAGAATCAACGCCATGGCACGGGTTTCGCTGGAACCCGAGGTCACGACGGTGACCAGATGGTTGCTGTCGTTGGCCGGGGCCACAGGGGTTGCTAGCAAGAGCATGGCGGTGAGCAGGGCCAGGGTTGCGTGCTTGGTCATGGTGGGTCTCCCAGTGGGTTGATGATTGCGTTGCTCTGTCGTGCCGGTCAGGGGCGCACGCGCGAGTCCGCTTGTGTTGGGCGCCTTCATACGCTGTCGCGCCAGTCCCGGCCGCTGCACGTAGCCTGCGGGATCCGGAGGCGAGGCTGTCCGTTCGCGGTCGGGTACCGTGCGGGCGGTGACAGCTTACGCCACCATCAACGAGGCCACCGCGAGTGCGCCCGGGGCCCGTGAACAGCTGCTGTCGGCCTGCGCGGACACCATGGGGAGAAGCATCCTCGTGGCGGAACCATGCCGCATCGGCAGTCCTGCGCGTCGCGCTTAAGCCATGACCGGAGGGAATCGGAACGCCAAGGGCACGAAGCCGGAGCGCGGGGCTTCCCGAAACAGCGTAGCGCGATCCGGTCAAGCCCTTCAGCGTGCCCATCGGACGAGGGTGCATGGTGTATCCGAGCCCTATATAATCAAAAGATATTTCATTATAACCAAAATGAAGTACGAGGCCAACAAGGGCAAGCCTGCGGATGGGCGAACCCGGCGCTTGCTGATAATAATTATATATGCGAATATACGCATATGTTGAATGCTGACACCTTGTTCCGTGCTCTGGCCGATCCCACGCGCCTGCGCTGCCTGCTGCTTCTGCGCGCTGAAGGGCGACTCTGCGTTTGTGAGCTGGTGCATGCCCTGGATCTCGCGCAACCGCGGATCTCCCGGCATCTGGGACACCTGCGGGACCTCGGCATCGTCCAGGACGAGCGCCGGGGGCAGTGGATGCACTATCGCCTCCACCCCGCCTTGCCGGACTGGACGCTGCACGTTCTGGATGCGGCCGCCGATGCCGAAGCGCTACAGGACCTGCACGAGCGCCTGGCCGCCATGCCCAACCGGCCGTCGGTGGCCTGACGCACCGTCGGGAGGGCGCGGAACCGCGTGTTGAGCACCTGCTAACCCACCCGGGAGCGACCATGCACATCGTGTTTCTCTGTACTGGGAATTCCTGTCGTTCGCAGATGGCCGAGGGCTTTGCCCGCACCATGGCCGCGGATGCGGTTACCGTCGCCTCCGCGGGTATCGAGGCCCACGGCCAGAACCCGCGTGCCATCGCCGCCATGGCCGAAGTCGATGTGGACATCAGCGACCAGGAATCCACCCAACTCACCGACGCCATGCTTGCCGCGGCGGATCTTGTGGTCACGGTCTGCGGTGATGCGGACGAACAGTGCCCGCTATTGCCGCCGGGCACCGCCAAGTTGCACTGGCCACTACCGGACCCGGCCCGGGTGACGGGCGACGAAGCGGTCATCCTCGATGCTTTCCGCCGGGTGCGTGATGACATCCGGGAGCGGGTGGCCGGCTTGCTGACGGAATACGATGCCGCGGTCGGCGGCCGCGGCCCGGCCGCCTGGCCCTGACGGAGAGTTCATGAGTACGCACGCCGAGACACAAGAGCCGGTCGTCGACCCGGACGTCCGCACTGGGATGGGGCTGTTCGAGCGCTACCTGACCGTGTGGGTAGCCCTGGCCATCGTTGCCGGCATCGCCCTGGGCCAGCTGGCCCCGGCCGTACCGGATGCCCTGTCGCGCTTCGAGTACGCGCAGGTGTCCATTCCGGTGGCGGTGCTCATCTGGGCCATGATCTTTCCCATGATGGTGCAAATCGATTTCAGCGCCATCCTCGGCGTGGGGCGCCAGCCCAAGGGCCTTGTCATCACGACCGCCGTGAACTGGCTGATCAAGCCGTTCACCATGTTCGCCATTGCCTGGTTCTTCCTGCTGGTGGTCTTCGAGCCACTCATCCCCGGCGAACTGGCCCGAGAATACCTGGCCGGCGCCATTCTTCTGGGGGCGGCGCCGTGTACGGCCATGGTGTTTGTGTGGAGCTACCTCACCCGCGGGGACGCCGCCTATACGCTGGTCCAGGTGTCGCTCAACGACCTGATCATGCTGTTCGCGTTCGCGCCCATTGTGGTGTTCCTGTTGGGCATCTCGGACATCCAGGTGCCCTGGAATACGGTGGCGCTGTCGGTGGTGCTGTACATCGTGATCCCGCTCACGGCGGGCTATCTCACGCGTCGAACGCTCATCGCGCGGCGCGGCAGTGACTGGTTCGAGCAGGTGTTCATGCGGCGGCTGGGCCCTGTCACGCCGATTGGCCTCATCCTGACGCTGGTGCTGCTGTTCGCTTTCCAGGGCGAGGTCATCCTCCAGAACCCGCTGCATATCCTGCTGATTGCCGTGCCGTTGACCGTGCAGACGTTCCTGATCTTCGCCCTGGCGTACGGCTGGGCGCTGGCGTGGCGGGTGCCGCACAGCGTGGCTGCGCCGGGCGCGATGATCGGCGCGAGCAACTTCTTCGAACTGGCGGTGGCGGCGGCGATCTCCCTGTTCGGCCTGCAGTCCGGGGCAGCACTAGCGACGGTGGTGGGGGTGCTTGTGGAGGTGCCGCTGATGCTGGCCCTGGTCCGTATCGCCAACCGCACGCGCAACCGCTTTCCCGCAGCCGCGGGGGCGACCTGACCGTGACGGCGCCGGTTGTGCGCGTGGATGCAGTCGCGGCGCGCTGGCTCGCCCGGCGCGGTGGCGTGGTGACGGTATGGGCATCGCCGCGCTACGGCTGCTGCGGCGGCGGCGCCGGGCTGCCGGTGGCCGAGGCCCGGCAGCCCGCAGAACCGGATGCCTGGGACGTGCAGTCCGTCGCCGGCGTGACCTGCTATATCGACCCGGCGCTTGCCAGCGCTGGCCCGCTCACGGTGCGCGCTGAAGGTTTTCTCGGCTGGCGTCGCCTGTTCGTCGAAGGGGAGTCGCTAGCGACCGGTTCCTGACGCGAGCCGGTTTCGGCACCGGCCCGTAACCCCCACCCAGAGAGTGACCATGACCGACACCCTGCCCAATATCCAGCGCGAGGCCCTGGACCACCCGTCGCAAGAGCGGCTGTGGCCGGCGGAGCCGTCAAGCCATCCACCGCGGATCCTGCTGCTGTATGGCTCCCTGCGTGAGCGCTCCTACAGTCGGCTGCTCGCGGAGGAGGCCGCGCGCATCCTGCGGGAGTTCGGCGCCGAGACGCGTTTCTTCAACCCCTCCGGCCTGCCGCTCCCCGACGATGCCCCGGCGGACCACCCGAAGGTGGTGGAACTGCGGAAGCTCTCGGAATGGTCCGAGGGGCATGTGTGGTCCAGCCCCGAACGCCACGGCAACATGACCGGCATCATGAAAGCCCAGATCGACTGGCTGCCGCTTGCGTACGGCGGCGTCCGGCCCACCCAGGGACGCACGCTGGCACTGATGCAGGTCAATGCCGGATCCCAGTCGTTCAACTGCGTAAACAACATGCGCATCCTCGGCCGCTGGATGCGCATGCTCACCGTTCCCAACCAGTCCTCGGTCCCCAAGGCCTACAATGAATTCGACGAGGCCGGGCGCATGCACCCGTCGTCTTTGTACAACCGCGTGGTGGATGTCATGGAGGAACTGGTGAAGTTCACCCTGCTCACGCGGGATATCAGCGACTACCTGGTGGATCGGTACAGCGAGCGCGTGGCCGACGAGCGCCCCGCGCGCGCGGCCGCGCCGGCGGTCGCTGCCAAGGGCACGGGGGCGGGTCGCTGACGCGCGGGGGCGGCCTGCCGGGTTGCATCAGCGAGGGCCGCTCATTGCCCTGGGCTCGCTTCGCCCGTGGCCCGTTTCACCAGTGCTTGGGCGTCAGCCGTGCGCCCACCGCACAATCGCGTCCTGAATGGCGCGGCCGGCGCCGCGATGCACGTCGTCGTGGTTGATCAGAACGACCACGATGCGCTCGCGGTTGTCGGCCGTTCGCAGATACCCGGCGATGGCGGAGACATCGTCGATCATCCCGGTTTT
>JAWOFB010000298.1:0-3657 GCA_046482445.1 Ectothiorhodospiraceae bacterium
GTTCGCCACGGCGATGCGCAGATAGCCCTCGGCCACCGCTTCCGGGCTGCGGTCGTCGCCGGTGGCCTGATGGATGGTCGCGGCGAGCTCGCGGAAGCCGGCCTCAACGGCCGCCGCGTCCAGCGGCTCGTCGCCGCCGGGCCCGAACACCCGCGGGAAGAACGCCGGCTGCAACCGCCCCAGCATGACGTTGCAGTCGGTGACCGTCAGCGGCCCGCCGCGGCGGTAACAGGCGGGGCCGGGGTCCGCCCCGGCGGATTCCGGACCCACCCGGTAGCGGCTGCCGTCGAACCGCAGCTGCGAGCCGCCGCCGGCGGCCACCGTGTGGATGCGCATCATGGGCACGCGCATGCGCACGCCGCCGATCACCGTCTCGAAGCTGCGCTCGAACTCGCCGTTGTAATGGGCCACGTCGGTGGACGTGCCGCCCATGTCAAAACCGATGACCCGCTCGAAGCCGGCCATGCGCGCGGTCTCGACACAGCCCACGATGCCGCCCGCCGGGCCAGAGAGGATGGCGTCCTTGCCCTCGAACCAGCGGGCGTCGGTGAGCCCGCCGTCGCTTTTCATGAACAGCAGCCGCGTGTCGCCGAGCTCCGCCGCCACCTGATCCGCGTAGCGCCGCAGCACCGGGGACAAGTAGGCGTCTACCACGGTGGTGTCGCCGCGGCCCACCAGGCGCATGAGCGGACTCACCCGGTGGGACGCGCTGACCTGGGTGAAACCCGCCTCCCGGGCAAGGGCCGCTACCTGCTCCTCGTGCGCGCTGTAGCGGTCGCCGTGCATCAGAGCGATGGCGCAGGCGGTGCAGCCGGCGGCGCGTGCGGCCCTGAGCTGATCGCGCACAGTGTCGGCGTCGGGCGCCTTGAGCACGGTGCCGTCGGCGCTCACCCGTTCATCCACCTCGATGACCTGCCGATACACCTGTTGCGGCAACCGGATTTCCAGGGCGAACAGGTCGGGCCGGCTCTGGTAGCCGATGCGCAGGACGTCGGCAAAACCGGCCGTGGTCACGAAAACAGTCGGCTCGCCGCGGCGCTCCAGCAGGGCGTTGGTGGCGACGGTGGTGCCCATCTTCACCGCGTCCAGGGCGTCGGCGGGGATGGGGTCGTCGGCGGCCAGGCCCAGGAGATCGCGAATCCCCTGGAGGGCAGCGTCGCGATAGCGCTCGGGGTGCTCGGAGAGCACCTTGTGCATGACCATGCGACCATCGGGCCGCCGGCCGATGACATCGGTGAAGGTGCCGCCGCGGTCGATCCAGAACTGCCAGCGTCCGCTCGCCGTCATGGTTGCCTCGTCAAACGCGTCCGTGTCGCATTCTAACCGTGTCGACCAGCGCACGGCAGGCGCCAGACGGCGGCTGATACCCTGAAGGGCGTCCGGTAGACTCGCCGGCCGGACGTCGCAGGCCCATTAACAGCGGCGGCGGGGAGGTGAGCATGGGTTCGGACAGGCGCGCGTTTATCCGTCACGGCGTCCGCTGGGAGGCCGAGATCCAGAGCGAGGGCGGCGCTGTCCTGCCCATGGAGATCCGCGATTTCTGCGAGGGCGGCGCCTTTCTCCTCGCCAACAGCCGCCGGGCAGCGACGGACCTCAAGCACACGGTCCGGGCCGATGACACGATCACTCTTCGGGCGCGAAACCCCTTCGGCGATGACCAATTGGAAGTCCCGGCACGCGCCGCCCGCGTAAGCCCCAGCGGCCTGGGCCTGAGTTTTCACGCGCCGGCGCCGGCGCTGGTCACCGGCCTCATGGCCGTCAGCGCCGGTCAGGTGACCCGCGCGGCGCCCGAGCAGACCACCGGCGACGCATCCGCGCTGCAGGCCAGCCTGACAGCCATCCACGAGCACCTGGCACCGGCGCTGGATGGCTTCGTCACGCAGGCGGAAAGCCGTCTGCTGGAAGCCACGCGGGAAGCGAGCGGCACGGCGGCGGGCCAGGGCGTTCCGCTGGAGAACCTGCGCGTTCTGCAGACACGGGCCGCTGCGCTCCGTGACGTGCTACTCGACGAGCTGGACACCGCCTGGCTGGACTGCGGGCAGTTTCGTGTTCCGGGGGACCAGGACCAGAACGCGGGCACGTCCGGGCTCAGCCTGGTGAGCGACCACGACTTCGAGGAATGGCTGGCGCGCTCCGAGGTGATCTCCCGGGCGGAGACCCGCAACCGGGCACGCCTGCACCGGTTGCACCGGCGCCTGGCCCAGGTCACCGGCGCCACCATCGACAACGAAGGCAACCCGGTCTCTCCCGCTGCCCTGTGCCACTTCCTGGAGCGCCGTCTGGAAGCGCTGGAACTGGATCTGGCCAGCCGCCGGGTGCTGTATGAGGTCTTCGGTGAAGCGGTCATGCGCCGGATCGGCGACCTGTATGACCGGCTCAACGAGCAGTTGCGCGAGCGCGGCGTCCTCCCGGACCTGGAGGACGAGGGCTACACCATTACCAACCTGCGCAGCCACCACCTGCCGCGCCAGCGACCGGGCGTCGACGGGGGCGAAGACGCCTCGCGCCGGGGGGCAGCCAGCGCTGCGGCACTGGATCTGCTCAGCGAACGCACACGGGCGCTGTTCGACCGGCGCGGCAACAACACGGAACCAGGGCGTAACGGCGCGGGACGCGCCGCAAGCACCGAAACCGACCGTGACAGCGCTCCCGAGCGCGGGCTGCGAAGCCAGGCCCGGGCGACCGCAGCAACCGGGGAGCAACTGGACGCGGGCACCGCCACCAATGTCGACTTCCTGGAGCACTGGCTCACGGGCATCCACCACCCGGGCGGCGGCGACGAACGACTGCAGCCGTGGCTGCGCCGGCTGACTCCGGCCGCCCTGCGCGCCGAGCTGCGCGACGGCGACCTGCCGGCACGTCGGCAGCACGGCCTGAACCGGCTCATTGACGAACTCGACCGGGTCGCGGGCATTGCGGCCGCCCTGGACAGCGATCAGGCCGAGGCCCTGGACGAACCGGTCAACGCCGCCATCGACCGCATCTGCAACGCGCCCGACGACGAGACCGTGGTTACTCAGGCCCTGGGCGAGCTGGACACGCTTGTCGCACGCCACGAGGAGGCTGCCGGGACGGCGTTCGAGCGGCTGCGCGAGCGCTACACGGGCAACGAACGCCTGGAGGAGGCGCGCCGCGCCGTGGACGAGCAGCTGGCCACCACTCTGGGGCGCAACCGGATCCCGGCCCCGCTGCGGGATCTGCTGGAACAGGGCTGGCATCAACACCTGGTGCTCACCCACCTGCGCGAGGGCGCAGACAGCCAGGCCTGGACCCGCGGCGTGCGCACCGTGGACCTGCTGCTCCGCGCGCTCGGCGGCGTGGACGGGCAACGCCACGGCGTCCGCCGGCCCGAGCGGCTGCTGGACTACATTCGCTACCAGCTGGAGCGCACCGGGGCTGGTGACGCCGCGGAGCGCACCGGTGCCCTCGCCGACTGGCTCACCGGCGTCCGGCGAGACGAGCTGCCAACGCAGGTTCCACCGCCGCCTCCGACAACGCGCCCGACCCCGGAACCGGATCGCCCGCAGCAGTGGCTGGGCCGGGCGCGGCCGTCGGCCCCGGGGATGACCACTGCATCACCGGGTGCCAGCAGCCGCGCCCGGCCCAGCCACTGCTGCGGGCGATCCGGTTCCGGGGTCGGGCGCGTTGTCGGAGGCG
>JAWOFB010000311.1:0-11589 GCA_046482445.1 Ectothiorhodospiraceae bacterium
CATGAACGCCAACGAGGTTGTCGCGCATCTGGCCAGCGGCGAGGCGGGACTGACGGTGCATGCCAACGACCATGTGAACATGGGGCAAAGCAGCAATGACGTCATCCCGACGGCCATCCACGTGAGTGCCGCGCTGGAGTGCGACGAGGGGCTGCTGCCGGCCCTCGACCACCTGGCAGGCACCATTGACCGCCGTGCCGGCGATCTGGCCGATATCGCTAAAACCGGCCGCACGCACCTCATGGACGCCATGCCCGTGACCCTCGGCCAGGAGCTCTCTGGATGGGCGAGCCAGGTGCGCCAGTCGCGCGCTCGCATCGAGGACACTCTGCCGCGGGTGCGGGCGCTGGCCCAGGGCGGCACGGCCGTGGGCACGGGCATCAATGCCCACCCCGAGTTCGCCAGCCGCTTCGCAACGCGGCTGGCCGAGCGCACGGGTATCGCCTTCCGGGCGAGCGACAACACGTTCGCGGCCCTGAGCAGTCAGGACGCCGCGGTCGAGCTCTCGGGGCAGCTGCGAACGCTGGCCGGGGTCTACATGAAGATTGCCAACGATCTGCGCTGGATGAACAGCGGCCCGCTGGCGGGTCTGGCAGAGATCAGCCTGCCGGCATTGCAACCGGGTTCGAGCATCATGCCGGGCAAGGTCAATCCGGTGGTACCGGAGTCCGCGGCAATGGTTGCCGCCCAGGTTACCGGCAACGATGCCACCGTGGCCCTGGCCGGGCAGTCGGGCAACTTCCAGCTCAACGTCATGCTGCCCGTGATCGCGCACAACCTGCTCCAGAGCCTGGCGCTGCTGGGCAATACGGCCACGCTTCTGGCGGACCGCGCCATTGCCGGGTTCACGGTCAACCAGGCGAATCTGGACGATGCCCTGGCACGCAACCCGATTCTCGTCACCGCGCTGAATAGCGTTATCGGCTATGAGCTGGGCGCCAAGGTTGCCAAGCAGGCCTATGCCCAGGGGCGCTCGGTGCTGGATGTCGCCGAGGAACTCACCGACCTTGAGCGCAGCGAGATCGAGCGGATCATGGATCCGCGGGCGCTCACGCGCGGGGGGATTCCAGAGTAAAGCGGGCGAATTGTTGCTCCGCCCGGTCGGTGGCGGTGTCGAGATACAGCGACTCCAGCCGCCAGTCGGCCGGGGGGCTGAGCGGTTGTCCCTCCATGATCGTTCGGTAGGGACTTCCGGCGACCAGCCGGTGGCGCTGGGTGAGGAATAACGCATCCAGAGCGCCGGCGGCGACAAGGGCGTGCATGACTTCCGGCCCGGTAATGACGTAGGCGCGACCGTAGCCGCGGGCACCCAGTGCGGCGGCTGCATCTGCGCCGTCGACGCCGGAGCCATCGTTGGTGGCAATCACCTCCGCGCCGTCGCGTTCGTGGCGAGCGCGCTCACTGTCCGGGGCTTGCGTGGTTGTCAGCACCAGCACCCGGCGACCCTGCCGGAATAAGGCATCCGGGATCTGGAAGTTCAGTGTCGTCGACAGCACGGCCACGTCCGGTTGCGGCGGTAGTCCCTGATCACGACGCCACGCGTGCAGGTCCTGGTAGGCGGGTGCGGAGCTCAGAGGCAGGACGTCCTGGGCCGTACCCAGGCGAAGATCGCGGAAATAACGCCCGTTGCTCACGAGAATATCCGCGCGTGCCGCCAGTTCCTGGAAAAGCCGCCAGTCGCGATTGTCTCCGATGCTGGCGGTCACACCCAGGGCGCCGGTGTCTGGATGGGCCACCGCGATACGGCCGTCGAGCGTGGTCACGAAATTGCCGTAAACCCAGGGTCCCCAGCGGCCCTGCTCGGGTAGATCCATATCCCGGTAGAGGCCCGTGAGTGCCCGCGGTGCGCCGGGCTGTGGATACAGTGGCAGCACCGGCGCGTCGTGATTGGGTTCGGTCATGATCGCTTGCCCTGGGGACGTGGTCACGCTGGGGCTGGTACTCTATCACTGGAGCCCAGGGGCTGCAGGCACGGCCTTCGAGCAACATAGCCTGTTCGCCGGGCACTGTCTCTGCGGAGGACCTTGCATGCGCGTGGTTTTGGTGGACGACCATCAGCTCGTTCGCAGTGGCATTCGCCGGCTCCTCGACGACGCGGATCATGTCACCGTCGTCGGGGAGGCAAGTAGCGGTGAGGACGCGCTGCGACTGGTGCGTGAGACCCGACCGGACGTGGTCTTGATGGACGTCAGCATGCCCGGGATCGGCGGCCTTGAAGCGACGCGCAAACTGCTGCGGATCGATCCCGGCCTGCGCATCGTTGCCCTGAGTATTCACGTCGAGGAGCCTTATCCCAGCCGCTTGTTGGAAGCTGGGGCGATGGGCTATATCACCAAATCCTGCGACACCGGAGAAATCATGGGTGCACTGGATGCCATGCGGCGCGGGGAGCGCTACATCGGCAGTGATATCGCGCAGCAGATGGCGCTGGCCGGTTTCGACGGCAACACCGGTAGCGGCCTGGACAAGCTCTCCCAGCGCGAGGTGCAAGTGATGATGATGGTGACGCAGGGCTACAAGAACCAGGAGATCTCGGACACGCTGTGCCTGAGTCCCAAGACCGTGAGCACCTATCGCCATCGACTGTTCGAGAAGCTCGGGGTGGAATCGGACGTGGAACTCACGCACGTCGCCATTCGCCACGGCATGCTGGATCAGATGTCGTAGTCTCCTGGGACGACAGACTCGATTCCGCCGCACCCTCTTGAAAGCCTGCCGCACCGGCCCGAATGCTGGTTGGTGCCAGTCAAGCCGTACCCGAGACGCTGAGCACCCATGACCGCGACGACCTTCGATGCCCAGTCCCACGTGCGCTCCCTGCCGGACCAGCCCGGGGTCTACCGGATGCTCGATGCCCAGGGCGAGGTGCTGTACGTGGGCAAGGCCCGGCGCCTGCGTCGGCGTGTACGCAGCTACTTCACCGATTCCGTCAGCAATCCGCGAACGCGGGTCATGGTGGCGCAGGTCGCCGACATCGGCTTCACGGTCACGCATACCGAAGCCGAAGCCCTGATCCTCGAAAACAATCTCATCAAGGAATACAGCCCGCGCTACAACGTCCTGCTGCGGGATGACAAGAGTTATCCCTATATCTTCCTCTCGGATAAGCAGACGTTCCCGCGCCTGGGGTTCCACAGAGGCGCCAAGCGGGCCCAGGGGCGCTACTTCGGGCCGTTCCCTAGCGCCCGGGCCGTGCGCGAGACGCTCAGTCACTTACAAAAAGTCTTCCCGGTCCGTCAGTGCGAGGACACGTTTTTCGCCAACCGTTCGCGACCCTGCCTGCAATACCAGATCAAGCGCTGTACCGCGCCCTGCGTGGGCTATATCAGCCCGGAGGAATACGCCCGGGACGTCGAGCACGCGATCATGTTCCTGGAGGGACGCAGTGGCGACGTCATTGACCGCCTCGTTGCCGACATGGAACAGGCCTCCGAAGCCCTGGACTTCGAGAAAGCGGCGCGCCTGCGCGACCGCATCGCCGATCTGCGCAAGATTCAGGAAAAGCAGGCGATTACCGGGGAAAAGGGAGACCTGGACGTGGTCGCCGCGGTGGTGGAGGAAGGACGTGTCTGCGTCCAGGTGTTTGTCATCCGCAACGGCCAGAACTTTGGCAACAAGACCTTCTTCCCGCGGGCACCTGATCATGCGGATGGCGGCGAGGTCCTGGCCGCATTCTTGGCGCAGTATTATCTCGGCGGCGACACCCCCGCGGAAATCCTGGTCAATGCCGAGGTGCCGGAGCGCGAGCTGCTGGAGACGGCGCTTGCGCAGGAGGGTGGCCATGCCGTCTCCATTCGAAGCCGTGTCAGGGCGGATCGCCGCCGCTGGGTCGAGATGGCGGTCAATAATGCCGAGACCGCCCTGCGGACCAAAGCGGCGCGTCAGGCGGGGCAGGGGCGGCGCATGGAGGCCCTGCAGACGGCGCTGGACCTTGAGGCGCTCCCCGAGCGGATCGAGTGCTTCGATATCAGCCATACCCGAGGCGAGGCGACCGTGGCCTCGTGCGTGGTCTTCGATAGCGATGGTGCCGTTAAATCCGACTACCGTCGTTTCAACATCGAAGGCATCGAGCCTGGCGACGACTACGCTGCCATGCACCAGGCCCTGGAGCGGCGCTACTTGCGCCTGAAACGCGGCGAGGGGGTGCTGCCGGATCTATTGCTCATCGACGACGGAGTGGGACAGGTCCGCCAGGCAGTGACCGTTTTGGAGGAGTTGCAAATCGACGGAGTGACGGTGCTCGGTATCGCCAAAGGCCCCGAGCGTCGTCCAGGTGAGGAGACACTGTTCCTGCCCCATCGCGATGAAACCGTTACACTGGCAGCGGACTCGGCGGCGCTGCATTTGCTCCAGCAGATCCGCGACGAGGCGCACCGGTTCGCGGTGAGCGGCCATCGCACCCGGCGCAGCAAAGCGCGACGGAGCTCGCGTCTGGAGGAGGTGCCGGGACTGGGTCCCAAACGCCGTCAGAACATCCTCAAACAGTTCGGTGGGCTTAAGGGGGTTTCACGGGCTGGTGTGGAGGACTTGGCGAGCGTCCCGGGGGTAAGCCACGAGCTCGCTCGGCGTGTCTACGACCTGTTCCACGGCGACGTTAAGGATTGAGGCGACGATGGCCCTGAACCTGCCCAACGGGCTCACCCTGGCCCGCATCATCATGATTCCGGTATTCGCACTGGTCTTCTTCCTGCCGGGAACTTGGTCCGGGGTCGTGGCGGCCGGGATCTTTACGCTGGCAGCGGTCACCGACTGGCTGGATGGCTGGCTGGCTCGCCGCCTTGAGCAGACGTCCGCGTTTGGCGCGTTCCTGGATCCGGTGGCAGACAAGCTCATGGTCGCCGTCGCGCTGGTGGCACTGGTAGCGGCGAACCCGTCGCCATGGTTCGCCTTGCCGGCAGCCGTCATCATCGGTCGGGAGATCGCGGTCTCGGCCCTGCGTGAGTGGATGGCGGAGCTCGGCAAGCGGGCAAACGTTGCCGTGAGCCTTATCGGTAAGTTCAAGACGGCCGCACAGATGGTCGCGATCATCCTGCTCGTGCTGGACACACCGGTTGCCGGGCTGCCGGTCTCGATGATCGGGTTGGTCCTTCTGTACGTTGCGACCGTGCTCACCCTCTGGTCCATGATCGTTTACCTGCGGGCGGCCTGGGTTGTGCTGGTGGAAGAGGAGGGCGACAGTACGCCCCCGGGCGGGTCATCCGCGTAGCCGTCAAAGGCCGCTGCGACGGGCCCCGTGGCGTCAGCGCGATAGGATCGTTAGAATATCCGTAGTGGCTCGGTGGCAGAGTGGTGATGCAGCGGACTGCAAATCCGCGTACGTCGGTTCGATTCCGGCCCGAGCCTCCATTTTCCTGCCACGTTCTGGACCCGCGACGGCGCGGGTACCATCGCCGGGCGCGCGCTCGGTTTCGATCGCGGGTGTGATGGAACTGGTAGACATAGCAGACTTAAAATCTGCTGGGCCCTGGCCCGTGCCGGTTCGAGTCCGGCCACCCGCACCACTTCATTGCTCCCGACGCCGGTAACCCGTAGCTGTGACCGAACCCCTGGATGCCCGCTGGGATCGCCACTACGCCGAAGCCACCCCGCTTCAAGGGCGCAGCGCGACGGTACTCAACGAGAATGTGCACTTGCTGCCTCGGCGTGGTGACGCGCTGGATCTGGCTGCGGGCCTGGCGGCGAACGCGTTCGTCCTCGCGCGACAGGGTTTGACCGCCCAGGCCTGGGATCTCTCTTCGGTGGCGACCCGGATCGTCCAGGCGCACGCCGTCGAGGCAGATCTGGCAGTCATCGCCGAGCAGCGGGATGTCAGTTGCTCGCCGCCGGCGGCAGAACAATACGATGTGATTGTCGTGAGCTCGTTTCTGGATCGGGACCTGTGTCCACTGATTACCGAAGCGCTGCGACCCGGGGGACTGCTTTTCTATCAAACCTTCTGCCAACGGCGCGTAGCGACCGGGGGTCCGTCCAATCCCGATTTCCTGCTTGCCGATGGCGAGCTGTTGCGCCTTTTCCCCGAGCTCGAACCGGTGGTCTACCGTGAAGAGGGTGAGCTCGGCGACCCGTTCCGCGGATTCCGCGATCGTGCGATGCTGGTGGCTCGCCGCCCTAGTGTCCGGTAACTGAAATTCGTACGATTGCTGCGCCCCAAGGGGCCGGTATTGCAAGGGCGCGACGCGAAGGCGTGGCACCACCACGTCGAGCGGCGCCAACGCCGCAGGACCGGCCCCTTGGGGCGCCCGGAGGGAGGCTCTCTGCCGCGTCGCCACCGCCACTGGTGCTTCTTCTTTGTGGCGCCACGACGCCTTCGCCGACGCGCCTTGCGTTGACGACGCGGCAGAGCCTCATCAATCGGACGAACTTCAATGACAGGACACTGGCGGGGGAGTGAGCCAGGCACAATTCGACAAGGAGATGCCACGTGCCACGCAGAACGAAGATCATTGCCACACTTGGCCCTGCAACCGACGAGCCGGGTGTTCTCGACGACCTGATCGCTGCCGGAGTCTCAGTCGTCCGACTGAACTTCTCCCACGGCGACGCCGACGCCCACCGGCAACGTGCCGCTGCAGTGCGCGCGGCGGGTAAGCGCCAGGGGCGCGACGTCGCAGTTCTCGCGGACCTTCAGGGACCCCAAATCCGCATCCGGGGATTCGGTGCCGGCCTGGTTGATCTGGAAGAAGGCGCAGCGTTCTGTCTGGATCCCGCTCTCCCGGCCGATGCCGGAACCGCGGAGGCTGTGGGCATTACCTACGAGTCGCTGGCGCGGGATGTCAGCGTGGGAGACTGTCTCCTCCTGGCTGACGGGCAGGTCGCCTTGCGCGTTGAACACGTCGATGGCGGGCGGATCCACTGTCGCGTAACCCTCGGCGGCACCTTGTCGAACAACAAGGGCATCAACCGTCTCGGGGGCGGTCTCTCGGCACCGGCGTTGACGGATAAGGACCGGGAGGACATCGGTGTCATCACGGCCATGGAAGTGGACTACGTGGCCGTGTCCTTTCCCAAGTCCGCTGCGGAAATCCACGAGGCGCGGACGCTCCTGGAGGCCGCGGGCAGTCCCGCCGGGGTCGTCGCGAAGATCGAGCGGGCCGAGGCCGTTGGCGCGATCGACGGTATCATCCGCGCTGCGGATGCCGTCATGGTCGCCCGGGGCGACCTGGGCGTGGAGATCGGGGACGAGGAACTGCCCGGCGTTCAGAAGCGCATCATCGCCGAGAGCCGGTCCGGGAATCGGGCGGTCATTACCGCAGCCCAGATGATGGACTCCATGATTTCCAATCCAACGCCCACCCGCGCTGAAGTCATGGATGTGGCAAACGCCGTTATCGACGGCACCGATGCTGTCATGCTCTCGGCGGAAACCGCGATCGGGGCGTATCCGGTGCGTACCGCCGCGGCGGTGGCCCGCATCTGCGAGGGCGCTGAGCGCAAGGAAGCCGACCAGGTCAGCGACTACCGCCTCCATACCCGCTTCGGACGTATCGATGAAGCGGTGGCGATGGCTGCCATGTATACCGCCAACCATCTCAATGTTGCGGCAATCGTGGCCCTGACCGAGTCCGGTGCGACAGCATTATGGATGTCGCGCATCAGCTCACGTATCCCCATTTATGCATTGACCCAGCACGAGATCACCCGCCGTCGCTCGGCGCTGTACCGCGGTGTCGTCCCCGTCGCCTTCGATGTCCTACACCACGACGCCGGTCGCGTGGTTCAGGACGCGGTGGACCGGCTCCGCAGCGCCGGTCACGTGCAGCACGGTGATCAAGTTATCGTTACCAACGGCGATTTTGCTGGTATTCCCGGCGGCACCAACGCACTCAAGATCATCACGGCCTGACCGTAGCCAGCCCCACCGGCGGTTGATTGAACTGGCACCTGTCACCAGTACAATCACCGGTTTGGTCCGCTGCAGACCTGTTGGCAACAGGGGGTATCCCGTTGATTAAAGCGGAACGTATCGCCAAGTCATTCGGTGGCTTACAAGCGGTCAATGATGTGACGCTGGAAGTCGAGCGCGGGACGATCACCGGGCTGATCGGACCCAACGGGGCCGGCAAGAGCACTTTTTTCAACATTATCGCTGGACTGATTACCCCGGACAGCGGGCGTATCACGCTCGAAGGCCAGGACATCACCGGCCGTCCGCCGCACGAGCTTTTCCACCGCGGTCTGCTTCGCACCTTCCAGATCCCGCACGAACTCGCGCGCATGACCGTGCGCGAGAACCTCATGCTGGTGCCGCCCCGACAGTCCGGCGAGAACCTGATCACTGCCTGGTTCCGCTGGGGCCACGTGCGCCGACAGGAGCAGCGCATTGTCGAACGCGCCGAGGAGGTGCTCGACTTCCTGTCCATCCGGCATCTCGCCGACGAACGCGCGGGCAATCTCTCCGGGGGTCAGAAAAAGCTACTGGACCTGGGCCGGACCATGATGACGGAGGCGCGCGTGGTTTTGCTGGACGAGCCGGGAGCGGGAGTGAACCCGACGCTCATGGGGCGGCTCACGGACGCCATTCAGCGGTTGAACCGGGAGCAGGGCTACACCTTCTGTGTCATCGAGCACGATATGGATCTGATCGCGCGGCTGTGCCAACCGGTCCACGTTATGGCCGAGGGCTCGCTCATCGCCTCGGGCTCCATGGACCAAGTGCGCCGGAATCAGCGGGTTCGTGAGGCCTATCTCGGCGGCGAAGTGGAGGCGAGCGATGAGCCTGCTTGAGGCCAATGCCATTTATGGCGGCTACGGCGGCGCCGATATCCTGAAAGGTGCGAGTGTTCGGGTCGAGGACAACGAAATCGTGGTCATCATCGGTGCCAACGGCGCCGGCAAGTCCACGCTCATGAAGGCTGTATTCGGGCTGCTCCATGTTCGCTCCGGCGAGGTGCTCTATCGCGGCACGCCGATTACCAATGCCAAGCCGGAAGGCATGGTTCGCCGCGGGATTGCGTACGTGCCCCAGGAGGCGAACGTGTTCCCGTCGCTCACCGTGCGCGAGAACCTTGAAATGGGTGCCTACGCTGTTGGCGGCGACCTGGGCCCGCGGCTGGAGACCATCTACCGCCTGTTCCCTCGATTGCAGGAGCGCTTGCGGCAGCCGGCAGGGCTGATGTCCGGTGGTGAGCGCCAGATGGTGGCCATGGGCCGGGCCCTGATGATTCAGCCGCAGCTTTTGCTCCTGGATGAACCAACCGCCGGGCTGTCACCACGCCTGATCAATGAGACTTTCGAGCGCATTGCCAGCATCCGCGACCTGGGGATCGGCGTGGTCATGGTGGAACAGAATGCCAAGCAGGCGCTCGGCGTGGCTGATCGTGGCTACGTCCTGGCAACCGGTGCCAACCGGTTCGAGGACACGGGGGCCAATCTGTTGGCCAATCCCGAGGTGGCCGAAATGTTTCTGGGGGGCTGAGCGGCGTGTACTGG
This sequence comes from Ectothiorhodospiraceae bacterium, assembly GCA_046482445.1. Lineage (GTDB taxonomy): Bacteria > Pseudomonadota > Gammaproteobacteria > Nitrococcales > Aquisalimonadaceae > Aquisalimonas. The sequence continues at coordinate 9,430 of JAWOFB010000311.1, forward strand.
GTCATCGAACTGTTACAGCTGATCATCTACGGCATCGTGCTGGGGAGTATCCTCACTCTCGGGGCAATCGGAGTGTCCCTGATTTTCAGCATTCTACGGTTTGCGCACTTCGCCCACGGGGACGTGATGACGGTGGGCGCGTACTGCGGCTTCGCTTTTCTCACGGCGACGGGAGCCCCTGTGTGGACCGCTATGCCCGCGGGCATGGTCGGGGGCGCTGTGGCCGCCGTTGCCGTCGATCAACTGGTCTACAAGCGGATCCGGCGCACGCAGCCGGTTATCCTTTTGATTTCGTCGTTCGGCATGGGCCTCATCCTGCGAAGCCTGGTCAAAATGATTTGGGGCTCCAGCGTCATGAACTACCCGGGCGAGATCCAGCGGCCCTGGTTCGTCTGGGAACTGACAATCATCCCCACCCAGGTCTGGATCCTGCTGGCCGTTGTCGGCCTGGTTGCGGCGTTGCACCTTTTCCTCACCCGCACGCGCATGGGCAAGGCCATGCGCGCCATGTCCGATAATATGGATCTGGCACTTGTGACCGGAATCCCGGCCGAGCGGGTCATCGTTCTCACGTGGCTCATCGGTGGTGCACTTGCCGCGGGCGCCGGGGTCCTCCTGGGTATGGATTCGCGGCTCACCCCGACCATGGGGTGGAGTGTCCTGTTGCCGGTGTTCGCCGCCGCCATCGTAGGCGGCATTGGGCGCCCCTACGGCGCTATCGCCGGGGGTATGCTCATCGGGCTGGCAATGGAAATCTCGACTCTGGCGCCGTTCATCGAGCCATCCTATAAGCCCGCCGTCGCATTCGTGATCATGGTCGCCGTGCTCGTCGTGCGCCCACACGGGATCTTCAAGGGGGCCTGGTAATGGAACTCTCGGGGCTGATTGCGTACGCCATCTCGTTCCTCACCTTTGCCGGGATCTACGCGATCCTGGCACTCGGCCTGAACATTCAGTGGGGGCTGACAGGGCAATTCAACATCGGCGTCGCCGGTTTCTTCGCCACCGGCGCTTACACAAGCGCCATTGTCACCAAGGCGGCCAGCAACTCGCATCTCGGCGGCTTCGGGCAACCCTTTCTCTTGGGGCTCGTGGCCGCCGTGGCTGTCGCGGCCTTGCTCGGTTTGCTGATCGGCTGGATCACCGCGCGTCTGCGCACCGACTACCTGGCCATCGCCTCCATCGGCATCGCCGAAACCCTGCGCATGATCATCAGTAACGAGGACTGGCTGACCAACGGTGTCCGCGGGATCTCCGGCATTTCCAGTCCCTTTTCGGAATTCTTCCGCTCTTTGGGCCTGGGCGCGTTTGGGACGCTTTTCGTTGTTGTCGCCTTCGTCGTTCTCGTCTACATCCTGGCTGAACGCGCGCGGGTTTCTCCCTGGGGGCGCGTATTGCGCGCGATACGCGAGGACGAACCGGCTAGTGAGGCCGCCGGGAAAAACATCGGCCGTTTCCGCCTGGGAGCGTTTGTGGTGGGCTCCGCCATCATGGGACTCGGCGGTGGTCTCTATGCGCACCATTTCGGGTTTCTCAGCCCCGAGGCTTTCCTGCCGCTCTACGGCACCTTCCTGGTCTGGGTCATGCTGATTGCGGGCGGAAGCGGTAATAACAACGGCGCCTTGTTGGGCGCGGTGGTGATCTGGGCGATCTGGTCGGGGAGTCCCATGGTGATCGAGGCCTTGCTGCCTCAGGGCTTCGGCGATCACGCCGCGTCGCTTCGAGTGATTCTTATCGGTGTGTTGCTGCAGGTCATTCTGATAACGCGGCCGGAGGGCTTGCTACCCGAGCGCGCGCCGCGTGCCATCGCCAACGGGTCGCGACACGGCAGCAAAGGGCAGGGCGAGTAGGGACGGGACTGCGAGCGCCGACAGGGCATGGCGGATCCGGCGTCGCGTGAGGGCTCCGTCACGTACCCACGGACACCGTCACACTGCATGCCTTCGGGATCACCAGCCGTAGTGCAGTGAGCAGCACGGGGATGCGCCGCGCCAACGTGTGCGCTCAGCGAACCGGACCATCGCCAGGGGAGGGTGAGGCGCTGATAGACGGCGGGGCAGGTCGCGCTGCCCCGCCGCTGCGGGAGAGGATTACTGCTCGGTGGTGAACACGCTGACGTTGCGGATCTCGCCTTCCTGAATCTCCCAGTGGGCGAAACTG
>JAWOFB010000115.1:0-5552 GCA_046482445.1 Ectothiorhodospiraceae bacterium
TCCCGCCGGGCGCGGTCCAGGCAGGCCTGGACGCCGGCCCCCAGTCGCGTGGACAACGGCATGCGCCCGCCCATCCAGCGCAGCACAGCCCGGGTGCGACTGCGGGCCGCGCGTACCTGTGCGGCCATGTCCCGCACGCGCACCAGTTCCAGGACGCGGCCGGCGAACACGAACGACTCACCGCTCTTCAACCGGCTCACGAAGCCTTCCTCGATGAATCCGAGAAACGAGCCGCGCTGGTACTGCACGCGCATCATGCTGTCGGCGGTGATGGTGCCGACGCTCATGCGGTGGCGCCGGGCAATGGTGCGATCGGTGACCCGGTAGACGCCGTCGTCGCCACAGACGACGCGGCGGTATTCCGGGTAGGCGCGCAAGGTGCTGCCACCGGTGGTGATGAAATCCAGGACCCACTGCCACTCCTCGTCGCCGAGGCCCGCATAGGCGGCGGTGCTGCGCACCTCCGCCAGCTGCTCCGGGGCCGTGAAGCCCGGACCCACGGCCAGGGTGACCAGGTGCTGGATGAGCACGTCCAGACACCCCCGTAACGGCTGACGGCTCTCCACCGCACCGGCGGCGATCGCCTCGCGGGCCGCGGCGATCTCCACCAGCTCCAGGGCATGGGTGGGCACGCAGACAACGGCACTGGCCCCGTCGGGCTGGTGGCCGCTGCGCCCCGCACGCTGGACCAGCCGCGCCACGCCCTTGGGGCTACCTACCTGCAGCACCTGGTCCACGGGACTGAAATCCACACCCAGGTCCAGGCTCGAGGTGGCCACCACGCAGCGAATACTGCCGGCGCGCAGCATCGCCTCCACCTGCTCGCGGACCGTACGATCCAGGGAACCGTGATGCAGGGCGATGCGGTCGAACCAGTCGGGCCGCGCCTCCAGCAGGGCCTGGTGCCAGCGCTCGGCCTGGGAGCGGGTATTGGTGAACAACAGACTGGTGCCGGCGCGGTCCAGGGCAGCCAGCACCGGCTCCACCAGACGCGTCCCCAGATGCCCCGCCCAGGGGAAACGCTCCATGCGCCCCGGGCGGATGCTGTCCACTGCGATCCGGCGCGGCTCCGGGCCGCGGATGAGCACACCGCCATCCGGTTGACCGGTGAGGACATCGCGCGCCTCCTGCAGGTTGCCCAGCGTGGCGGACAGGCCCCAGGTCCGCATGCGGGGAGCGCACCGCCGCAGATGCGCCAGGCATAGCTCCAGCTGCACCCCGCGCTTGCTGCCCAGCAGTTCATGCCACTCATCCACCACCACACACGCGAGGTCCCGGAACCGCGTCGCGCTGTCGGGATCGCTCAGCAACAGTGACAGGCTCTCCGGCGTGGTCACGAGTACCGAGGGCAGGCGACGCCGCTGGCGCCGGCGCTGACTGGCCGTGGCATCGCCGGTGCGTTGCTCCACGGTCCAGGGCATGCCCAGCTCGGCAGCGGAATCCCGGAGCTGAGCAGTGGTGTCACTGGCCAGGGCCCGTAGCGGTGTGACCCACAGTACCGTCAACGGTGACGTCCCTATATCCGCCGCGGCCAGCCACTCCTGAACCGGACCAAACCAGGCCGCCAGCGTCTTGCCGGTGCCGGTGGGCGCGTGGATCAGGCCGCTGTCGCCGGCGGCATAGGCCGCCCAGGCGTGTTCCTGAAACGCCAGAACGGACCAGCCGCGGGCATCGAAGTAAGCCTGGATGGCGGGGTGAGCACGCATTCGCGGTATATTACGCAGCTCGAGGGATGTCGTGTGGCACAAAAAGGGGCCCGTGCATGAGCGAGGCAAAGGCGATCGTACGCGGCGCGGTAGCCGCGGCAGCCATGGTGACGGCCGGGGCGGCGACGGCCGATCGACCCGCTGCCCTGGAGACAGACAACCGTGAATATGCCAGTTTCGCGGTGGCCACGGCACAATCCCAGATCGACGCACCCGGGGCAATCGGCGGCAGTCGCAACACCCTGGACGATGCGGTGATGATTCGCCTCGGGCGCACCGGCCGGCCGGCCCGCTACGACCTGGAACTCACCCGGGCAGGCTACGCCGAGGGCACCATGTGGACGGCCACCGCGGCTCTCGACTATCTCATCCCGTGGGGGGACCTGTTCAGCGGCTACGTGGGTCTTGTGGCCGGCTATGCCCGCATGGAATGGGCGGACGATGACCCACTGAACGCCGGTCGGGATTTCGGCCAGGGCGGTGCCACCGACGACGGCCCGGTGGCGGGCGTGCGTCTTGGCGGGCTGATCGAGGTCACCGAGCGGGTTCAGGTGGAGATCGGGTACCGATACCTGCACGCGGACCTGGAGGCTGACTTCCGTTCCGGCAACGCCCGTGGCACCGCCGAGGTCGGCAACTTCCGCCTGGTCCATGCCGGCGTGAATCTGCGCTTCTGAGCGGTATGATGGCGCAACAGCCAGCAACCTGCATTGTTGTGGACTGGATCACAGTCGGGCGGCCGACCACTTGACACACTATCCTTGCACGAATCCCTGATGGGGTACCTAGCATGGACATTAACAATGCCTTTAACGCCGCCACTAACGCGCTCCAGCGCGCCGACCAGGGACTCCAGCGGAACGCGGAGACGGTGGCGCGGGTCACCGCCGGCGCCGGCGAGAACGAAGACCTGAACACCGCCCTGGTGGAATCCACCAGCAACGCCAACCTGGGCGAGGCCGCGGTGAATACGGTGGAGAGTGTCGACGAAACCCTGGAAACGCTGGGGCAACTGGTCGATACCAAGGCCTGATTGCGGCCGTTCAGGCAGCCGCAATCCGGCTCGCGAAGGCGTGCAGCTGGGCGTCCTCATTACGGCAACTCAAGGCAATATTCTCGAGCTTGGAACGCGCAATCCCCCGCAAAATGGCGTCAGCCGGGACCGCCTGATAGCGCTGTTGGTACCACGCTCGCGCGGCACCGACCATGGCGGCAAGCCGCGCCCAATCGCCGCGGTAATCCGGGTCGGCGTGATTCGCCACCACCTGCACTACAGCCTCGGGTAACTGCCAGCGCTCCAGTACCCACTGGGCCGCCTGGTGGTGGTCGAACCCGAGTTCATCCACCTCGATTGCCTCGAGGCAGCTGCCGCGTTCGGCAGCGAGCCTGAACACACGGTCCATGGCTTCGGGGAAGGCGTACACCGTCACCAGCAAGCCAATGTTGTGCAACAGGCCCACCAGGTAGGAGGCGGGCCCGCCCCGCTCCACCGGCACGTAGTGCACGAGCTTGGCCGAGCACAGTGCCACGTTCATGCTGGCGCGCCAGAAGCGCTCGGGTTCGAACCCAGGGCAGGCATCGGGGCGAAAGCACGTGCTCAAAAGGGCTGTCGAGGCCAGTACGCGCACGCGATTCAGGCCCAGGCGCATGGCTGCCGTGTTGACACTGTCCACGGGCTGATACGCACTCAGAAACGCCGCATTGGCTGCCGCAACGACCCGAGCGCTGCAACCCGGATCCTTGGCGAGCGCTGCGGCAACATCGGCGAGCGTGGCCTCGGCATCGTTGACGATGACCAGGATCTCCTGGAGGGCGCGCGGCAAACCGGGTAGATGCTGGAGTTGGTCCGGGTCAGGTCGACTCATGCTACCCCAGGGTTCAGCTCCGACAGCGTTCCGGGCCGGGCCCGTGCGAGTGACCCGGTTCAGTCGTCCATGCGGTGCAGTGCCTGAAAACGACCCTCGCTGTCATAATACAGGCGGAAGCGCCCATGCACTCCGTCATGGTTCACAAAAGCGCGAAAACGGCTGGCCGGGAGCTGAATCAGGGCGCCCTGATCCGAGCGCACCACCACCCGGGTACCGAAACCCGCGTAATAACTCAGCATCTCGTCGCGGGAAATGGCGACACGGAAATCCGCCACGGGCACGGAAAGGCCTCCAATCCGGCATCATGGGCAGCGACGGCACCCAAGCGGGAGCCCGTCGAACGAGTCAGTCCAGCCCCCGGGACAACGCGGAGTAACGGTGACACCTTCCGGACCGGACGACAAGCACAACTGCCTGGTCGCAGCCACTGACTCGGATAGCGAAGAGCTAGCGCTGCGGGTGGCGCAGGACTGGGGGCTTGTTCTGGCGGCACCCGAGGCGCTGCCGGGCCTGCGCCTGTGGGTATCCGCAGACGATGTCTGCCTGGGTGACAGCCGGGCGCGTGCTCCCGGCCCCGTACGAGTGGACTTCCAGGAACCCGCGCTGCTGCGTCGGCTACGCCAGCCCGGCAGCACCCGCGAACCGCTTCTGCGTGCGGTGGGTGCCCGCCGCGGCGTGCGTCCAAGCATTGTCGATGCCACCGCCGGACTGGGGCGCGACGGCGCGCTGCTCGCCGCCAGCGGCTGTCCAGTGGTCCTGCTGGAGCGCTCGGCCGTGGTCAGTGCGCTGCTCACCGACGGCCTCCGGCGTGCCGGCGCCGACCCGCGGCTCGAGAGGTTGTGTAGGCGTTTGACGGTAGTCAACCAAGAGGCGCGGGATGTGCTTAGCCGCGAGGGACGGGAGCGGCCGGACGTGATCTACCTGGACCCCATGTACGCGGCCGACGGCTCCAACGCCCGCTCGGGCAAAGCCATGCAACACCTGCAGGCCCTGCTCGGCGACGACCCGGATGCCGGCGACCTCCTGGCCCTCGCGCTGGGCGCGGCCGGGCGTCGCGTTGTCGTCAAGCGTCAGCGTCGCGCCGCCGCACTCGCCGGCCGGGAACCGAACTTCACGTGTGGCGGCAGCAGCACCCGCTTCGACGTCTATCTTTGCGGCCAGGCGTGATCACACGACGCCGCTTTGCTGAGGTCAGGCGACCTCGACGATCTTGAGCGCGTTGGTCCCGCCGGCAACCCCGGAGAGATCACCCTTGGTGACGAGAACGCGGTCACCCGGCACCACGAAGCCGCGATCCCGGAGCAGCGCCACGGCGTCCTCCACCACATAGGCATCGGCCTTGTCCGGCGCGTCGAAAGCCACGGGGTAGACCCCCCGGTACAGCACCACGCGCCGGCGCGTGCTGTCGTGCTGGGTGAGGGCGAAAATGGGGAGCCCCGAGCGGATGCGCGACATCCAGAGGGCCGTCGACCCGGACTCGGTGAGCGCCACGATACCGGCCACGCCCAGGTGATTGGCGGTATACATGGCCGCCATGGCAATGGCCTCGTCGGTGCGCTGGAACGTCGAATCCATGCGGTGGGTGGACTGCTGGGTGATGCGGTGCCGCTCGGCCCCCTCGCACACCCGTCCCATGGCCTGGACCGTGCGCACCGGGTACTTACCCATGGCGGTCTCGGCGGAGAGCATCACCGCATCCGTACCGTCCATGACGGCGTTCGCTACGTCCAGCACCTCGGCCCGGGTGGGCATGGCGTTTTCGATCATGGATTCCATCATCTGCGTGGCGGTAATCACCACGCGGTTCACCGCTCGGGCGCGGGAAATGATGTGTTTCTGCATGCCGGGGAGCTCGGCGTCACCGATCTCCACGGCGAGGTCGCCGCGTGCCACCATGACCGCGTCGCTCGCCAGGGCGATGGCGTCGATCTCCGCCACGGCATCATCGCCAAGATCGAGCGCGCCGAGGCCGTGGCGG
>JAWOFB010000123.1:0-3760 GCA_046482445.1 Ectothiorhodospiraceae bacterium
TCGCCGCGGGGCGTCTTCAGCCGGGCGCTGAAGCGCCCCAGGTGGCCGCGCAGATCCGTGGGCTCACCGTAAACCAGGGTGACGTGGGCCGCGTCCGCCAGCGCCGCGCTGGCAGCGTCGCTGAGGCGATCGTCCGCCGGCAACGGCGCCAGCACCGTGCAGTGGAGGCAATGCCGAAGCCGATCCGCGCACGCCAGCGCTGCATCCGGACTGCCGATAATCAGCAGATATCCGGCGGACCGATACCCCACCAGGGCGGTCGCTTCAGCCTCGTGGGTCGCCAGGGTCTCCAGGGCGCTGCGGCGGGCAACGCCATCCGACCCCGTCTCCCGCAGGGGCATGGCCTGCGCGATGCCGATCCCGTTAGTCATCTTCCTCCAGGCGTTTCATTGTTCTGTTCTATTCAACAGAGAGCATGCTCTGTGCCAGCTCTCCAAGGCAGCGCCTCATCCGGGCCGTTTCCGCTGCCTACGCCCCGGCAACAGCACCAGAACCGCCGTCACACGGTGTCTTCACTGTCGTCCGGCGTGTCGCGTGAGGTCGCGTTTGGCGCCGCAGCACGGCCCGGGGCGGATTCGCCATCCTCATCGGCCCCGTGGGCATCGCGACCATCTGACCCGTTTTGCTGCACCGCGGCTGGGTCATTCTGACCCACATGCCCCGACCCGCCGCCGGTGGTCTCCGGCGGTTCCTCCGCGCTGGCCGCGCGCCGTTCGCCATCCTCGCGGGCGCTGGCCTCAATGGCCTCCTGGCGTTCGCGCTCGCGCTCGATTCGCCGCGCCGCCGTACGCTTCATGTCCTGGGTCACGACGCTGCCCAGCGACTGATAGTCGTTGAAATTGCCGGAGTACTCGGCCATGAGATCGACCTGGTTGTAGTGGCTGGTATGCCACAGCGCCCGCAAGGCGGCGAGCCGCAGTGCCTTGCTCACACCACGGGCAAAGAACGCACTGACGTCCGAGTCCGGGGTGAGGCTCTCCGGCGTCGGCATGTCGGCATCCGTCAGGTCATCGAAGCGCTTGCCGGTTCGCGGATCGATGCGGTCATCAACATCGCTGGGCGCCTCGGTGCTTTCCGGAGCCGTAATCTCCGCCGCATCACTGACGCGACCCGGCGACTCCGCCATAGGCTCCCGGGTGTCCTCGCCGCGCTTGCGGCGTGACCAGCGCTGCAAAAAACCAGCGGCACCGCCATCGTAAGTGTCATCTTGCGCCAAGAATCACGACTCCTGCCGACGCTTGCCCTTGGGCTTGCGCGGCTCGTAGTGGTCCAACACGAACTCCTCGACCCAGCGATAGACTTCCGGCGGCATGGGCGCTCGAGCCACGTGGTCCGCGGGGTCGCGCAACTCCGGAGCATCCAGCTTTTGCGCCTCGTCCATGCTCACCGTGACCAGAAACGGTTCCATGGCCCCGGGCTCGGGACAGCGATGGACCACGTACACCGACGGCGCCTCGTTACGGATATTCAGCGCGTAGTCATTGACGAAGCGCTTGCGCAGGTGCAGGCGGAAACCCGTCCACAGGTCCAGCCGCAAGCCCTCGCCTTCGCGCATGCACTGACGTTGCGGGGACTCGGCCTGAAAGCGGTGACCCGAGACGACGCCGTCCACACGGCTGTGCCAGCCGTCGTCCTGGCGTTCACTGGCAATCATCACACCCACGGGTATCGTGCGGACGCCCTGGTAGCTGGTGGTCGAGGCAGGCGTTTCAGCTGCGCGCGGCATGGAGCCCTCCGGACGGTTGGTTACAGGCAGATTGCAAGAACCGTTCCGCTTCGGAGGACTCGTTTGGGCTTGGCAGGTCCCGCCTTGGCAACAGCCATCCCCAGATGTGCGGGCGCGGTGTTACTTGGGGTGGTACAGGATGACGCAGAACGGTCACCCGAGCGGGTCGATTCTGCCCGCTCAATCAGCCTGCGCGGCGCCGGGCAGGCTGATTGAGCGAGCACAGGCTGGACGGCCTTGCTACCCGTTTGCCGCAAGCCCAGGCTCAAGAAGACGCGTCGTCACCGTCCAGCTTCAGCTCGCCCTCGACGGTGTGCTCCAGGGCGACACCGTCTACCTCCAGGGTCATGCGCAGTGCCAGGGTCTCGCTGCCGTTCAAGCGGCCCTCGGCGAGTGCCTGATCCAGCGCGTCCTGAATGGCCTGTTGTGAGGTGACCCCAAACTGCTTGAGGCATTTGCGAATCTGACCGTTCACGGCATCATTGTCCATCGACTTCCCTCCAGTAACAGGCGGGATCGCAACCAACCCCAGGGCACTATGACGGATACCAACACGAACACTCAAAAAGCGGCCTCCTGCCAGAGCGACCACGATCCCCAGTCCCTGCCCATGGATGCGGCCTGGGAGCGCATCCGGCGCGAACTCCAGCCGGTGCGCGGCGTGGAACGGGTGAGCACCCGCGATGCCCTGGACCGGGTGATCGCCGAGCCCGTGCAATCCCCGGTGGATGTCCCCGGGCAGGACAATGCCGCCATGGATGGTTACGCGCTGCGCGGCGAGAGCCTCGCCGCCGACCGCGATGTGACGCTGCCCTGCGCCGCCACAATCCGCGCCGGTGACGCCCTGGACGGCCCCCTGCCACCGGACACCTGCGCCCGCATCATGACCGGGGCACCCATCCCCGAGGGCGCCGATACGGTGATCATGCAGGAGAAAGTCGGCGTCGATGGCGACCGCATCCGCTTCCCGGCCGGGGAGCGGGCCGGGCAAAACGTCCGAACGGCGGGGGAAGATCTGCATGCCGGCGCCACGGTCCTGCAGCCGGGCCAGCGGGTCGGTCCCGCGGAGCTGGGCATGCTCGGCAGTCTGGGGCTGGTGGAAGTCGCCGTGGTGCGGCGGATCCGGGTGGCATTTTTCTCCACCGGCGACGAACTGCGCCCAGCCGGTAGCACCCTGGGTCCCGGCCAGATCTACGACAGCAATCGGTACACGCTCTTCGGTGCCCTCCACCGCCTGGGCGTCGAGGCCACGGACATGGGGGTGGTTCGGGATGATCCGGACGCCCTGGAAGCCGCCTTCCGGGATGCCGCCACGTTCGCGGACGCCATCATCACCTCCGGAGGCGTCTCCGTAGGCGAAGCCGACTTCGTCCGCGAGATTCTCAACCGGCTGGGTCACGTGGGCTTCTGGAAACTGGCCATGCGGCCCGGGCGCCCCCTGGCCTTCGGCACCGTGGGCGAGGCCCGGTTCTTCGGCCTGCCCGGAAACCCGGTATCCGTGGCCGCCACCTGGTACCAGTTCGTGCAACCGGCCCTGCGCCGGCTCATGGGCGAGGATCCGGCGCCGCCGCACGCCTTCCGCGTGCCCACGGCCGTCGCCCTGCGCAAGCGACCGGGGCGCACGGAGTTCCAGCGCGGCATTCTCTACCGCGACGATCAGGGCCAGCTCTGCGTCACCACGACCGGTAGCCAGGGGTCCGGCATGCTGTCATCCATGAATCGGGCGAACTGTTTCGTGGTTCTGCCCCACGACGGCGGCGACGTGGCCGCCGGCGATGCCGTGGAGGTCCAGCCGTTCCACGGCGTCATGCCCTGAGGTCGAAAGAGCCCCCCGCCACCGCCGGTATGATGGCGATCACCTCACCGCCGGCGAGGGGGGCGTCCAGCCCGCCCAGTGCGCCCACCCCCTGCTCGCCGACGAAGATATTCACGTACGGGCGCACCGTGCCTTCCGGGGTAAACAGGCGCTGGCCCAGCTCCGGGTAGGTACGGGCGAGCCCTGCCAGTGCCTCCCTCACTGTCGCCCCCGCGGCG
>JAWOFB010000181.1:0-11364 GCA_046482445.1 Ectothiorhodospiraceae bacterium
GGAAGGCGGTGTCTTCTCCGACGACATGATCGACGCCTACCTCGAGCTCAAGGAGGAAGAGGTCCAGCGGCTGCGCATGACCACCCACCCGGTGGAATTCGACATGTACTACAGCAGCTGAGCTCCGTTGCTCGGCCTGTCTGCCAAGCCCCGGTTCGCCGGGGCTTTTTTGTGCCTTACGGAACACAACGCACCGCGCGCTTGTGCTATATTCGTGGCCTATGACGGATTGGCGCACAGTACTACTTGTTGCCGCATTCATCCCGGTGGTCGCCGCCGGCGACATCTACCGTCACGTGGATGAGGACGGCAACGTGTCCTATTCGGATGAGCCACGCAACGGTGGCGAGTCGGTTGATGTCGAGGACTCGGGCTCGTCCGTGGATTTCCGGACCCCGGATATGCCCGAGCCAGTCAGCAATCAGGATGACCCGGAAGCCGACAACGAATCCCCTTTTCCGGATCTGCGTATCGTCAAACCCGAGGAAGAGGGCACTGTCCGCGATAATCAGGGTCTCGTTGATGTTCGCGCCGCCACGGACAACCAGCTGCCGCGCGGCCATCGCTTCGAGTTCCTCCTCGACGGCAGTGTCGAAGGCGACCCCACGCCGGCACCCAAGACCGAGCTCACGGGCGTGAATCGCGGTGAGCATACGATCCAGGTGCGCATCATCGACGCCGAAGGTGAGCCCGTTGCCGAATCCGAGGCCGTGACCTTTTACATGCACCAGGCATCGCGATTAATCGGCGGCGACCGGGCGCGCCCGGGATCTGACGGGTCCGGCGATGCGGGTGGTATCAATCCCACGCCCGACCAGGGCAATCCGGCCCTACCCGGCGACTGATTCCCTGCACCGTTTTGGTGCATACTAGCCGTCTGATTGCCCTATGGCGGCCCTTCGGGTTGCCATGTCACAGCCCATCTGCACCGCCACAGCTGCCGCACTGCCCTGTCCTCGCCCTTATGCACCGTCACCGAGCCCACCGATGGGGGTGTGGTTCGCTTTTTGCTAGGCACAGGACATGAGCACGCATTCCCACCACGCCTCGGCTGCACGGGTCCTCGAGCACATGAGTAGTGCCGTGCTGCTGCTCGATGATCGCTTCCGCGTGCGCTACATCAATGCCGCCGGGGAGGTGCTTCTGGACGTCAGCACGCGCCAGGTCAGCGGGCAGCGCCTGTCGGCTCACACCACGTCCGCGGGTGCAGCCCTGGAGGAGGCCGCCGGTCACGCCCTGCATACCGGAGAGCCGTTCACCAATCGCGAGATGGTCCTGGAACTGGGCCGTGATCGGCGCCTAACCGTGGATCTCAGTGTCACGCCCCTGGGTAGCGAAGTGCTGCTGGAGATCAGTGACCTGGACCGTCGGTTACGCATCGCCCGCGAACAGCACCTGATTCACCAGAATCAGGCCACGCGCCAGCTCCTGCGCGGCCTGGCGCACGAGGTGAAGAATCCCCTGGGCGGGCTGCGGGGCGCTGCTCAGCTGCTGGATCGCGAACTCGCCGAGTCCGACCTGGGCGAATACACCCAGATCATCATCGAGGAAGCCGACCGGTTGCGTACTCTGGTCAACGGCCTGCTGGGACCGAACGGGCGCTCCCAGCAGCGGACCACCAACATTCACGAGGTGCTTGAGCGAGTGCGCCAGCTTGTCTCCGCCGAAGCCCCCGACGGTGTGGCGATCGAGCGCGATTACGACCCGAGCATCCCGACGCTCAACGCCGAACCCAATCAGCTGATCCAGGCGGCTCTCAATATCGTGCGCAACGCCCTGCAGGCATTGGATGACGGCGGCAGCATCCGCCTGCGCACGCGCACGCAGCGCCAGTTCACCATTGCCGACCGCGCCCACCGTCTAGTGGTGCGCGTGGACATTATCGACGACGGCCCGGGCATCTCCCCGGAACTCCAGGATCGCATTTTCTACCCCATGGTCACCGGCCGGGCCGAGGGCACGGGCCTGGGCCTGTCCATTGCCCAGACCCTGGTCCACCAGCACGGCGGATTGATCGAGTGCTGGAGTGAGCCCGGCCACACCCAATTCACGCTCTGGCTGCCCTTGGAGGCGGACGATGACACTGAAGGATGACGTCTGGCTGGTGGACGACGACCGTTCCATCCGCTGGGTGCTGGACAAGGCACTCCGCCAGGCCGGCCTGCAGCCGCGCAGCTTCGAGACCGGCGATGACGCCATGGAAGCCCTGCGCGAGGCGCGGCCGGGTGTCCTGATGACGGACATTCGCATGCCCGGGATCGATGGCCTGGAACTCCTGGAACGGGTGCAACAGCGCTGGCCGGAACTGCCGGTCATCGTGATTACGGCCCACTCGGACCTGGATGCCGCCGTATCGGCCTACCAGGGCGGCGCCTTTGAGTACCTGCCCAAGCCCTTCGACGTGGACGAGGCCGTATCGCTGGTTCGTCGCGCCATCCAGAAGGCCAACGAGGCCAGTGCCGACGATCAGGCCGAGCGCGAGGCAACCCCGGAGATCATCGGCGAAGCGCCGGCCATGCAGGAGGTCTTCCGGGCGATCGGGCGCCTGTCGTCATCCAACATCACCGTGCTCATCAACGGCGAATCCGGTACCGGCAAGGAGCTGGTGGCCCAGGCCCTGCACCGCCACAGCCCGCGCCGGGAGCAGCCCTTCATCGCCCTGAACATGGCCGCCATTCCGCGGGATCTCATGGAATCCGAGCTGTTCGGCCACGAGAAAGGCGCGTTCACCGGCGCTCAGCAGACCCGCCAGGGCCGTTTCGAACAGGCCGACGGCGGCACGTTGTTCCTGGACGAGATCGGTGACATGCCGCCGGAGCTGCAAACCCGCTTGCTCCGCGTGCTCGCCGACGGTGCATTCTACCGTGTGGGCGGGCACACGGCCCGGACCGTAGACGTTCGCATCATCGCGGCGACCCATCAGGACATGGAGCAGCGTGTCGCCGAAGGCACGTTCCGGGAGGATCTGTTCCACCGCCTCAACGTCATCCGCGTCCACCTGCCGGCGCTGCGCGAACGCCGTGAGGACATTCCCAAACTCGCGCGCTTTTTCCTGGCCCGGGCAGCGGACGATCTCAACGTCGAGACCAAGCATCTGCGCCCGGAGGTGGAGCGGTATCTCATGGGCCTGAACTGGGCCGGCAACGTCCGCCAGCTGGAGAACACCTGCCGCTGGCTGACGGTGATGGGCAATGCCAACGAGATCCAGATGGAGGACCTGCCGCCGGAATTGCGCCAGGAAACCGCGACCAATGACGGCACCGACGACTGGGAGGAATCGCTCGCGGTCTGGGCGGAGCGAAGCCTGGCGCGGGGCGAGGAGCATATCCTGGACGAGGCCACGCCGCGCTTTGAGCGGATCATGATCCAGGTCGCGCTGCGCGCCACCGGGGGCCGGCGACAGGAAGCGGCGCGGCTTCTCGGCTGGGGACGCAATACCCTGACACGCAAAATCAAGGAGCTGGACCTGGAGGGCTGAGGCAAACGCCGCGCAGGAGAACCGGCGCTTCCGGAGGGGTCGGGGGCCGCCCGCGGGCAACCCCCGAACGCATCGTTACATGTACACGCCACCGTTGACGTTGATCTGCTGCCCCGTGATGTAGCCGCCGTGGGAAGCCAGGAACGCCACCGTTTCGGCCACCTCTTCCACCTTGCCGAAGCGGCCCATGGGAATCTTGCTCAGGATCTTTTCCTGCACGTTCTCCGGCACCTGCGCCAGCATCTCGGTCAGCGTGAAACCCGGGGCAATGGCGTTGACCGTAATGTTGCTCTTGGCCACTTCCTGAGCGGCGCTCTTGGTGAACGCGATGATACCGCCCTTGCTGGCCGAGTAGTTGGTCTGGCCGAAGTTGCCCGCCTGGCCGACGAAGGAACTGATATTGATGATGCGGCCGTATTGCTGTTCCTGCATGGTCGGCAGCGCCGCGCTCACGGTGTAGTAGACGCTGTTCAGGTTGGTGTTGATGACATCCTCCCAGTCCTCGTCCGTGAGTTTTTTCAGGGTCTTGTCGCGCGTGATCCCGGCGTTATTCACGAGGACGTCCAGACGACCCCACTGGTCGATGACCTGTTTCACTAGGCCGCGCGCCTGATCCTTGTTACTCACGTCGGCCTGCAGCACCAGGGCCTCGGTGCCATGGCCGCGGATTTCCTCGGCAACACCCTCGGCCTCGCTCTTGCCGCCCCGATAGTTAATGGCAACCTTGGCGCCCAGAGCAGCCAGCTCCAGGGCGATTGCCCGGCCGATACCGCGCGAACCCCCGGTCACAATGGCGACCTGATTATCCAGTCGTTTCATGAGATGCAGTCTCCTCTTGAATTGTTATAAACGCGCGTCGGGCTGCGCACACCCCGACAGGCCCCATCATGGTCCCGCCGGGGCGCTGTGACAATCAATCGTGCGGCGTCGGGCGAAATGGGCACAACCTCGGCGTGGACACTGCTGCCCGGCGCGGCGACAATCGCGACCATGCTGGACGTCATCCTGCTCGCCCCGGAGATTCCGCCGAATACGGGCAACGTGATCCGCTTGTGCGCGAATACCGGCGCCCGTCTCCACTTAGTGGAGCCGCTGGGCTTTACCCTCGACGATAGCCGTCTGCGGCGGGCGGGGCTGGACTACGCGGAGTGGCAGCGCATCCACCGCCACGGCGACCTGGCCACCTGTCTGGAGGCGCTGGGACCCGCGCGCTGCCTGGCCCTGTCCACGCGTGGCTGCGTCGACGTTTACAGCCACCCGTTCCGGGTGGGGGATGCGCTGCTGTTCGGCTGCGAAACCGCTGGTCTCCCGGATGACGGCCTGGAGTCGGTGCCCCGGGACCAACGGCTGCGGCTGCCCATGCGTCCGGACAGCCGCAGCATCAATCTGTCCAACGCCGTGGCGGTGACCGTCTACGAGGCGTGGCGTCAGCTGGGATTTCCGGGCGCGGCCGTGCGCTGAAGCGGCATCCGCGGCCCGGCTCAGTCGAACTCGGGTCGCGGTGGGCGGCTCATGAGGGCTTCCAGTGCGGCGGCGGGCGAACGGCCACGCGTCACCACCGCATCGACCTGCTCGCAGATGGGCATTTCCACCCCGTGCGTCCCGGACAGACTCATGACTTCACCGGCGGTGCGCACCCCTTCCACGGTCTGGCCGATGGCGACCAGCGCCTGACTGACACTCTGGCCGCGCCCCAAGGCCAGGCCGAGCTGGCGGTTGCGCGACTGGTCGTCCGTGCAGGTGAGGATGAGATCGCCAATGCCCGACAGGCCCTGGAAGGTATGGGGGTCGGCGCCGACCGCCTCGCCCAGGCGCTGGACCTCTGCGAGTCCGCGCGTGATGAGTCCGGCGCGCGTGTTGGCACCCAGGCACAGGCCGTCGGCAATCCCGGTGGCAATGGCCAGCACGTTCTTTACCGCCCCGCCCAGCTCCACACCGATCAGGTCCGGGCTGGTGTAGGGGCGCAGGCGCCGCCCGTGGAATAGCCGGGCCAGATCGGCCCGAAACCGTTCGTCCGGGGAGGCAATGGTGACCGCCGTCGGCAGTCCCGCGGCGACTTCCCGGGCAAAGCTCGGTCCTGACAAAACAGCGACCGGCGTGCCCGGCAGGTAGGCCTCGACGGCCTGATGGAGCAAGCCCCCGGAGCGTGCGTCCAGTCCCTTGGTGGCCCAGGCGACCCGGGCGCGCGGCTCCAGGAGGGGTGGCAGCTCGGCCACCACGGCGCGGAAAGCGTGGCTGGGCACGACCAGCAGGACGTCGCCGGCCCCGGTGACGGCATCCGCCAGGCGATCGGTGACACGGAATTCGTCCGGAAACGGGTAGCCGGGTAGGTAGGCCTCGTTGCTGCCGTCCTGTTGCAGTTGCGCGACATGATCGGCCGAGTGGCCCCAAAGCCGCACCGGAACGCCATTGTCGGCCAGCACCAGCGCCAGGGCGGTGCCCCAGGAGCCGGCGCCCAGGACTGCCACCGGCCCGGCCATGACGGCTACTGCGCCTCCTGCCCGGAGTCCGCGCCAGCGCCGTCGGCGTCATCACCGGCCTGTGCTTCCTGCTTTTGCCGGCGCTGCTGCATGTACATGGCCTCGAAGTTCACCGGCGCCAGCATCATCTGCGGGAAGCCGCCCTTGGCCACCATGTCCGCGATGGCCTCGCGAGCGAACGGGAACAACTGCGCGGGGCAGTAACTACCCAGCAAGGCGTCCAGGGTCTTGGCGTCGAAGCCCGCGATGAGGAACATCCCGGCTTGCTCGACCTCGGCCACGTACGCGGTCTGCTCTTCCTGCTTGGCAGTGACCGTGACCCGCAGGATGGTCTCGTAGGTGTCCTCGCCGTGTCGGCTGACCCGGGTATCCAGGTCGACACTCACCTGCGGCCGCCACTCGCCCTGGAAGACCGCGGGGGCGTTGGGCGACTCGAACGACATGTCACGCATGTAGATCTTGCGAATGGCGAACTGCTGCTTGCTGTCCTGCTGTGCCGCAGCCGCGCCGTTGGCGCCGTCTTCTTCTGCCATGCCGGCAAATCCCCCTGTTACGAACCCTTCAAGCCTGCCCCGAAGCGGAACCGGGTCAGGTTGTGTGCACTGGTAGTCCGGCCTCCTGCCACGCAGCGAAGCCGCCCTTGAGCTGATAGACGTTTTCGAATCCCTCGTCTTGGAGCTTTTTCGCGAAACGTCCCGACTGCGTCCCCTGGGCACAATAAACCACAACCGGCTTTTTCTTGCGCCGGTCCAGCTTCTTGTGCCGCTGGTCGTAGTTGCCCTGGGGCACGTTCATCGCCTCCGGCAAGTGACCGCGCCCGAACTCCGCCTCGCTGCGGATGTCCACGAACAACGCATTGTCACGATTGTAGAGCCGCGTCGCCTCGCTCTGGCTGATCTGCGGGATCCCGTTCGCCAGGCGCATGCCCTCGGTCGCACCGATCCAGGCCAGCACCGCGGCCAGGGCGAGGAACAGATACCAGTTGGTGATCACGAACTCGACCAATTGGTCCATAGAAAACGTATCCCGAAAGCTGGCGGTGGTGCCGCGGCCGCGACCACCGCAATGAACGCAAAGCCTGCTAGTATACGGGTCTTTTCACCGGCGTGGCCATGATCATCCGCGACCAAGGCCCACGCCCCGTGCCGAAGCCCCGGTGCCGATTTGACGCCGTCCCTGCCATTCACCCTGCGCGGGCTGTCGTTGGTGATTCTGCTGCTGCCAGCGCTCGTCGTTGCGCGCGAGGATTACGAGCAATCCGCGGCGGAACTGGAAGCCCTGCGCGAGCGCATTGATACCATCGAAGGCGAGCTCGCCGCGCGCCAGGACCAGCGTGACAGCGTGGTCGCCGACCTGCGCGCGCTGGAGGAAGCGATTGGCGCGGCCAACGCCCGGATCGAGGAGCTGGACGATTCCCTGGCGCAGGTGCGCGAGCGCCTGGACGAACTCGACAGCACCATCGAGGCACAACAGGAGACGGCCCAGCGCCACCGACGCGTGCTCCGGCAGGCTGTGCGCACGGCGTATCGTCAAGGCCGCGCGCCGGACCTCAAGCGCCTGCTGGACGGGCGCGATCCGGCCCTGCGTGACCGGTTCATGGTCTATTTCGAGCACTTGAGTGCCGCACGCCGCGAGCGCATCCGCACTGCCGTTACGGCTCTGGAGGAGCTGCGGGAGGCGCGCGCCGAGCGCAGGGCCGAGCGCGAGCGCCTGGAATCGCTGCGCGCCGAGCGCGAGACGGAACGGGCCGAGCTGGATCGGCGCCGGGAGCAGCGTCGCGACGTGCTGGAGCGGGTCGAGGCCGCCATTGGCGACGACCGCGAGCGCCTGGAGCGACTGGAGGCCAACGAGGACGAACTGGAGACCGTGGTCCAGGAACTGCGCGAGGCCCTCGCCGAGGTGCCGGAGCGGGACCTGGAGCGTCCGGACTTCGCTGACCAGCGCGGCGCGCTACCCTGGCCCGTCGCGGGGGACGTGGCCGCACGCTTCGGTGATGCGCGCAGCGGCGAGGGGCAATGGCGGGGGCTGCTGCTCCGGGCGGACCGTGGTGATGCCGTGGGCGCCGTCGCCCATGGCCAGGTGGTCTACGCGGATTGGTTGCGCGGCCTGGGCTTATTGGTGATCATCGATCACGGGGATGGCTACATGACGCTGTATGGCCACAACCAGAGCCTCTACCAGGACGTGGGTGACTGGGTGCAGGCCGGAGACGTGATCGCCCGCGTGGGGGATAGTGGCGGGCAACAGCGTGCCGGACTGTACTTCGAGTTGCGCGTGGACGGAGAACCCCGGGATCCCGCCCGCTGGTTGCAGGACAGCCGGAACGACTAGCCAGGTACTCATGTTGGTACCGGGGTCAAGCGAGGCGATGATGCGAAACTGGTTCGGCAGAAATCTGACACCGCTACTCCTGGGCATCGCCCTGGGTGCCGCCGCGACCGTGACCACGGCTGTCATGGCGCAGCGTGGCGACGTCACCGCGAATCTGCCCCTGGAGCAACTGCGCACCTTCAGCCAGGTCTTTTCCCGGGTGCAGGACGACTACGTGGAGGAGGTGGAACCCGAGACGCTGATCGAGGACGCCATCCGCGGCATGATCGCGGGGCTCGACCCGCACTCGAGTTACCTGGATCCGGAGGAATATCAACGCCTGCAGTCCGGCACCGAGGGCGAGTTCGGTGGCCTGGGACTGGAAGTCGGGCGCGAGAACGGCTTCGTCAAGGTCATCGCCCCCATCGACGACACGCCGGCCAAGGCGGCGGGCATCCAGGCCGGCGACCTGATCATGCGCATCGACGGTGACTCCACCAAGGACATGGGGCTGAGCGAGGCCGTGCAACGGATGCGCGGCGAGCCCGGGACCCGCATCGAGCTGCGCATCATGCGCGAGGAGCGCGACGCACCCTTCAACGTGACCGTCGAGCGGGACGTGATCCGTGTCACTAGCGTGCGCTCACGGGACCTGGGTGACGGCTTTGGCTACGTGCGCATCAGCCAGTTCCAGTCGCGCACCGGCAGTCAGCTCGAGGACGCCGTGCAGGGCCTGACGGACGACGGTGAGGCGCCATTGCGCGGCTTGGTGCTGGACCTTCGCAACAACCCCGGGGGCGTGCTGCAGGCGGCGGTGGACGTCTCCGATGCCTTCCTGGAGGACGGGCGGATCGTCTATACGGATGGCCGTCGGGACGATGCCGGCATGGAATTCGACGCTACCAGCGGCGATCTCATCGACGGCGCGCCCATGGTGATCCTGGTCAACGGCGGCTCGGCGTCTGCCTCGGAAATCGTGGCCGGCGCCCTCCAGGATCAGGGGCGGGCCGTCCTCATGGGCGACAACACCTTTGGCAAGGGCTCGGTGCAGAGCGTGCGGCCGTTGAGCAACGGCGCCGCGGTCAAGCTCACCACGGCGCGCTATTTCACGCCGTCGGGCAGTGCCATCCAACAAGGGGGCATCGAGCCGGACGTACCGCTGGACGAGCCGGATGACAGCAGCGATGACGAGCAGGGCGAGGACTACGCCGTGCGCGAGGCGGTGAACCTGCTCAAGGGGTTGATCATTTTCGAGCGGCGGGGCGGTGACGGCTGATGCGCTGGCACCGGGGTTTGGCCCTGGCCCTGCTGGTCGCCGTCCGGACGCCGGCGGCGGCTGCGGAACCCGCGGTCGCCGTGGTAATCGACGACCTGGGGGCGGACCCGCGAGCGGGTGACCGCGTTGCCGCGATTGACGCCCCGGTCGCCTGCGCCGTTCTGCCGCATACGCCCCACGCCCGCCAGGATGCCGAGCGTTGTCACGCCACGGGCAAGGAGGTGCTGCTCCACCTGCCCATGGAGGCCCAGCGACCCGGTCCCGTTGGTCCGGGTGCCGTCACCCTGGACATGACCCCGGAGCAGTTCCGGGACGCGGTTACCGAAAACCTGGACTCGATTCCCCACGTCAGCGCCGTGAACAATCACATGGGCAGCATGCTGACGCGCCATCCGGGGCACATGCGCTGGCTCATGGCGGTGCTGGACGAGCGCGGCGACCTGCTGTTTCTGGACAGCCGCACGGCCCGGCGGACGGTGGGCGCACAGGCGGCGCGCGAGGCGGGTGTCCCGGCTCTGGAGCGCGACGTGTTTCTGGACAATCGGCGCGATAGCGACGCGATTGAAGCGCAGTTGCGGGAGCTGTTCCGGGTCGCCGAGCGCCGCGGGACGGCGATTGGTATCGGCCATCCCCACGGGGAAACCCTCGCGGTCCTGGAGCAGAGCCTGCACGAGCTCGCGGCGGAACGCGGGGTGGAGCTGGTCGGCCTGCGTGAAATCCACCGCCGTCGCGACCGGGAACCGGGGCAGCCATGAATCCGTCTACCTTCATCGGCATGGCCGGCGGCATCCTGCTACTTGCCACCGTGTTGCTGTTCGCCGCGGAGGATCCGGCCCAGTACCTGAATCTGCCGGGGCTCGGCATTGTCCTGGGCGGCACGCTGGCGGCGACGTTCATCAGCTATCCGCTGCGCGAGGTCCTGCGGGTCCTGGGGCTCATCGGCATCGTCTTTCGCAACGAGGATCTGTACACCCGCGACGACATGAACGAGCTGGTCAACATGGCCACGCTCTGGTTCCGGGATGACCTGCGGGCGGTGGAGCGGGCCCTGGACCGGGTGCGCAATCCGTTCCTGCGCACCGGCGTACAGCTGGTTATCGATGGCACCCCGGAGGCCGATATCCTGGACTTGTTGCGATGGCGCATCGCCCGCCTGCGCACCCGGGAACACGCCGAAGCCCAGATGTTCCGGGCCATGGCGGGTTTCGCACCGGCATTCGGCATGATCGGCACCCTGGTGGGCCTGATCAACATGCTGTTCGTGCTGGATACGGGGGACATGACCGTGATCGGCCAGCAGATGGGCGTCGCCCTGTTGACCACGTTCTACGGCATCCTGCTGGCGAACCTGGTGTTCAAGCCCGTGGCCGTGAAGCTCGAGCGCCGCACCGAGGAACGGCTCATCGCCATGAACATGGTGCTCGAGGGCGTCGCCCTGATCTGCCAGAAGCGCAATCCAGCCTTCGTGCGCGAGACGCTGCGCTCGTTCATGGCCGAGTATCGCGACGAGATCCGGGAGCCGCTGGCCGGCGACCGCAAGCCGGGAGCGGCCCGGCGATGAACGACCTGCTCGCCCAGCGCCGGCACGACGAGGGCGGCGCCGGCGGCTTCCGGGCGGAACTGGTGGCCCCGGCGCCGAGCCAGGACGAGCCGGAGTCCGGCTGGCTGCTGGTCTACCTGGATGTCATGACCCTGCTGCTGGTGTTCTTCGTGGTACTGGTGGCCTTCGCCGAGCCCGATCCGCCGCCGCGGCCACCGGGGTAAAGTACCGATGACAAACACGTCATGGCCATAGATATCGCAACGAACGCTTCTGTGGA
>JAWOFB010000257.1:0-4466 GCA_046482445.1 Ectothiorhodospiraceae bacterium
TGGGCGGTCACGGCCAGATAGCGGCCGATCCATCGGCCCAGATCCGTCTGGCACCAGGCATCGTGGGCCGCAGGAGCCGGATCGTGCTCCGTGTCATCCGGCAATGCATCCCGCTGACGCCGCTCTGCGGCTCTGATAGCGCCATTAGACGTGTGACAGGACACTAGGGAAGTGCTAATCAAGCCGTCATCGCGAGGAGCGCAGCGACGCGGCGATCCATAAGGCATTGATTCCATGTGCCCCGCTTGGATTACTCGCTGCGCTCGCAATGACGAGTGCATTCATCAGCGTTTCCCTAGCGTACGGCGCGGCCCACAGGAAGGTGGGCCGCCTTCCATTCGGGAAAGCCCGCCTCCAGCCTCCGGGCGCGAAAGCCGTGACGCCGCAATTCCTCGACGGCATCGTAGGAGAGCACGCAGTAAGGTCCCCGGCAATAGGCGATGATCTCGCGATCGGGGGGCAGCTCGGTCAGATGCTGCCCCAGTTCCGCCAATGGAATGTTAATGGCCCCCTTGATGTGGCCGGCATGAAACTCGTCGCGGGGCCGCACGTCGATGACGGTGACCTCGCCTTTGCGGGCCAGCTTGATGACCTCGCGCGGGTCCATCGGGGTCAACGTATCCCGGCTGGTGAAGGCCTCGCGCACGATGCGGTCCACCTCCGCGAGCTGGGCCTCCGCGACGCGGCGGATGCCGGCGATGATTTGCGTGATCTCGGTCTCGTCGCTCAGTGCATAGATGACCTGGACGCCTTCTCGACGCGAATGGACCAGCCCGCCGTCGCGCAGGACCTGCAGATGGTGGGATGCATTCGCCATCGGGACCCCGGCCGCGCGCGCCAGTTCGTCCACGCTGTGCTCGCCCTGGGCCAGTGCCTCGAGGAGTTCCAGCCGCACCGGGCTCGCGAGCGCCTTCGCCACCCGCGCGAAATGGGTGAAGAGCTGGTTCTTGGGCGATGTACCGTTCGCGTTCATGTTCAGTTCCATGTGGACCCTGACCGACACCCTGGACGGCCGAATCGTAAAATTCTAACGAACATTGTTGCAATGCGCCAAATGAACGGCCGGATGCACGGAAGGGTACGTGTTCGGCCCGCCACAAGCCCCCCGCTTGGGCCCCCCTGGCGCAGGGCCCTCTTCGCCCGGAATGGTGACGGTTCCCCCGTATGCGGCCATCCATTCCCGGTGGAGCTTCGTGATCTGCGGCCGCGCAAGGGGCGGGCCGGTCAGGCCTCGGCACGCGCGTTTTCCAGGGCCTCCAGGGCCTCCATCCAGGCCGCCTCCGCGTTCTCCAGCTCGGAGCGCAGCCGGCCCTGACGCTGCAGGAGCGCGGCGAGTTGCGTACCGTCGGTCTGGTCATACAGGGCGGGGTCGGTCAGGGCCTTCTCCACCGCATCCAGGTCGGCCTGCAGACGGGTGCAGCGGGTCTCCTCACGTTCCGCCGCCTTGCGCAGCGGCTTGAGGGCCTCGCGCTGCCGCGCGGCCTGCTGGCGCCGCTCGCGGCCCCCTTCACGCTCGCCGGCATCCACGGACCGGTCCGCGCCCTCCCGGGTGCCGGCCTCCGCACGCACCTGGGTCAGTTCTCGCGCATAGTCGTCCAGATCCCCGTCGTACGCCTCCACCCAACCCCCACGCACGCGCCAGAAGCGGTCGCAGACCCGGGACAGCAGATCCCGGTCGTGCGAGACCACCACCAATGCCCCTGCGTAGTCCTCCAGGGCCTCGGCCAGGGACTCGCGCATGTCCAGGTCCAGATGGTTGGTGGGTTCATCCAGCAACAGCACCGACGGCCCCTGGCACACCAGCATCGCCAGCACCAGTCGGACCCGCTCGCCCCCGGACAGACCCGCCACCGGTAGATCCGCCCGGTTGCCCGAGAAACCGAATCCGCCGAGCAGATTGCGCAGCTCCTGGTCGGTCATGCCGGTACCGAGCCGCTGCAGATGCAGCAGCGGGCTGACCTCGTCGTCCAGTTGCTCGCGCTGGTGCTGGGCGAAATAGCCGACCACCAGGTCCGGATCGACCGCACGCTCGCCCTCGGTGAGGGGCAGCAATCCTGCAAGCATGGCCAGCAGGGTCGACTTGCCCGCACCGTTCGGACCCAGGATCCCGATGCGGTCGTCCGGCCGCAGCCGCAGCGTGGCCGGGTGCAGCCGGACGCGGCCGTCCATGGTGACGCCGGCGTGATCCAGGCGCAGCAGCGGGTCCGGCAAGCGCGCGGGGGCCGGGATCTTCAGGTGCATTGGCCGCGCCGCACGCAGCAATGCCACCTCGTCCAGCCGCTCCAGTCGCTTCAGCCGGCTCTGGGCCTGCCGGGCCTTGCTTGCCTTGGCCCGAAAGCGCGCGACGAAGCGCTCCAGGTGCGCGCGTTCCTGGGCCACGCGGGCGGCCGCGGCCTCGGTCTGGGCGACGATCTCGGCGCGGCGCCGCTCGGCCGCACTGTAGTTGCCGGTGAACAGCTGCACCTGCCGGTGCTCGATATGGGCGATATGCGTAACCACGGCGTCCAGGAAGCGCCGGTCATGCGCGATCACGATCAGGGTGCCCGGATACCGGCGCAGCCAGTCCTCCAGCCAGAGGATGGTCTCGAAATCGAGATGGTTGGTCGGCTCGTCCAGCAGCAGCAGATCGGACCGGGTCATCAGGGTCTGGGCCAGGCCCAGACGCATGCGCCAGCCACCGGAGAATTCGGCGACGGCACGATCGGGATCCTGCGGCGTGAAGCCGAGCCCGGCCAGCAATTGCCGCGCCCGGGCCTCGGCGCTCCAGCCGTCGATCGCGTCGATCTCGGCGTAGAGATGGCCGTGTTCCTCGCCGTCCTCGCAGTGTTCCAGATGTGCCTGCAGCGTGCGCAGGGCGGTATCGCCATCCAGGACATAGTCCACCGCCCGCCGGGGGCTGGCGTCCACCTCCTGCGGCAGGTGGGCGCAGACCCAACCGCGGGGCCAGTCGATCACGCCGGTGTCGGGCGACAGCTCGCCGCGCAACGCGGCCAGCAGCGTGCTCTTGCCACAGCCGTTGGCCCCGGTCAGGCCCACGCGCCAGCCCGGATGGATCAGGAAGGATGCATTGCTGATCAGCGCCTGGCCGCCGCGGCGCAGTTCCACGTTCTCGAAACGAATCATGGGCGCAAGTGTAGTGCGTGCAGCCGCCCGAGGCCTACCGAACCCCACCGAAGACCCTCCTCATCGCCCAAGCGGCGGCCAGCCGCCGCGCTCCACAGGCGCTGTGCACCGCCCCCCGGTGCTGTGCGGGCGCGGGCTCCCGCTTTGCCGATGCGAGGCGTGCACCCCCGTGCCAGACCTATATATCGGCATTTTGGAATATAATGATCCCATACCGCGCGATGCGCCGGCCCGGCGCGCGCCCAAACTGAACGCGATGAGGAACAAGGCGATGAAGGACTACCCATTCCGCCGCCTGCTGGCGGCCCTGCTGTTGCTGTTTCTGGTCTGGGCCCCTGCCGCCCCGGCATCCGTGATGGTATTGGTGCATGGCTACCTGGGCGACGGCCAGAGCTTTCACACTGCCGGCGTGGTGGACGCACTCACCACCGCGGGCTGGCACTACGGCGGGGACTGGCGCTACGCCCGGGATGGTCAGGTGCGGCTGACCGACGCCGGAGAAGACGCGGAGCGCACCCTCTACACGGTGACCCTGCCCGCCTCGGCGCCGCTGGCACTGCAGGCGGACTGGCTGTCGGCGATGATCCGCTCCGCGGCCAACCGCCATCCGGGTCAGCCGCTGATCCTGGTCGGGCACTCGGCCGGCGGTGTGGTCAGCCGCCTGAGTCTGGTGCGCGGCGGCGTGGGACCGGTGGAACACCTGATCACCATCGCCAGCCCGCATCTGGGCACCGCACGCGCACTGCAGGCCCTGGAGGCCACCAACGGCGGCGGCATGTTCGGTCCGTTCCGGCGGATCCTGACCCGCCAGGCCGTGGGCGGCAGCACCTACGACGCCATCCGTCATTCACGCGCGGTCCTGGTCGACCTGACCCCGCCCTCCCAGGGCAACCTCCTGGGCTGGCTGAACGTGCAGGAACATCCGGACATCACCTACGACGCGATCGTTCGCAATACCGCTTTTCGCATGGGCGGGGACGTCCTGGTTCCGGCCTACAGTCAGGATCTGAATCAGGTACCGGCGCTGCATGGTCGTGCCACCGTGATCGCCAGCCCGCTCGAACACGGCCTGGCCGCGGACGACGCCCGGCTCATTCTGCAGCGGATCGCTGCCCGGGCTGGATGAAACGCACGCAGCTGAGCCCGGTGTCCAGCACCGCCCGGCGCAGGGCCTCGATGGCCTGCGGCCGCGGAAAGCTGGCACGCCAGGCCAGTGCCACGCGCCGGCTGGGGACCGGTTCGGTAAAGCGCCGCACCGCGAGCAGGCGCTGCGCATAACGGTCCGCGCCGGCGGCCGTGCAGGGCAGGATGGTCACACCCATGCCCGAGGCCACCATGTGCCG
>JAWOFB010000261.1:0-5035 GCA_046482445.1 Ectothiorhodospiraceae bacterium
CCTGAAACTGGCCAGCGGCTGCTGCCCGGTGCAAAAGCTCGCCGACGCCGGCGTCAACGTGGCCCTGGGGACCGACGGTGTCGCCAGCAACAACGACCTGGATCTGTTCGGCGAGATGCGCTCCGCTGCCCTGCTGGGCAAGATCGTGGCCGCCGACGCCGCTGCCCTGCCCGCGCAGGACGTGCTCGCCATGGCCACGCTCAACGGCGCCCGCGCCCTGGGCCGCGATGACACCATCGGCTCCCTGGTCCCGGGCAAAGAAGCGGACATCACCGCCGTCGACCTGGGCGTCATCGAATCCCAGCCCGTCTACGACCCCGTCTCGCAGCTGGTCTACAGCACCGGGCGCAACCAGGTGACCAACGTCTGGGTGGCGGGCCGCCAGCTGCTCCACGAACGCAATCTGCTGACTCTGGAACGTGACAGCATTCGCAGTCGCCTGGACGCCTGGCGGGAGAAACTCAAAGTCAACGCATGATATGCTAACGAGCAGATTGTCGGGACCACGGCCCCGGCGCGATCCCGGAACCCTATGCAGACGCAGAACAACGCCAGCGACGACGAGATCCGCAAGTTCTCCGACGCCGCCAGCCGCTGGTGGGATCCGGAAGGCGAATTCCAGCCCCTGCACGCCATCAACCCGCTGCGCCTGGACTACATGCGGCGCCATGCACCGCTCGATGGCTACGCGGTACTGGACGTGGGCTGCGGCGGGGGCATCCTCACCGAGGCACTGGCCACCGCCGGGGCCCGGGTCACCGGGATCGACCTGAGCGAGCCGTCGCTGGAGGCGGCACGGCTGCATGCCCTGGAGACCGGGGTTGCCATCGATTACCGCTGCGTCGCGGCGGAAACGGTGGCCGACGAGCAGCCCGGCGGCTTCGACGTGGTGGCCTGCCTGGAGCTCCTGGAGCACGTGCCGGACCCCGCTTCCGTGGTGACGGCCTGCGGCCGGCTGGTGCGCCCCGGTGGGCACGTGTTTTTCTCCACGTTGAACCGCAACACCCGCTCATGGCTGCTCGCCATCGTCGCCGCCGAGTCCATCCTCGGTCTGTTGCCCCGCGGTACCCACGATCACGACCGGTTCATCCGGCCGTCGGAGCTGGCCGCCTGGTGCCGCGACGCTGACCTTCATGTGGACGACCTCACCGGGCTCACGTACAACCCGCTGTCCCGGAGCTACCACCTGACACGGGACACCAGCGTGAATTACCTGGCCCACTGCGTGCACAAGGGAGGCCATTGACACCGTGAACGTCCGTCAAGCCACGGCATCGTCACAGGCAACCATCGCCGAGCCGGAAGCCCCTGCAACCGATACTGCAACCGCGGCCCCGGCACCGACACCCCGCCACCTGCAGCGACCCCAGCTCACGACCGTTCTCTTCGACCTGGACGGCACGCTGCTGGATACAGCGCCGGATCTCATCGGCGCCGCCAATGATCTGCTCGCGGAAAAGGGGCATCCGCCATTGCCCGACGGGCTTTACGCGCCGGTGGTCTCCCACGGCAGCGCCGCGATGATCGCCCGCAGCTTCAACATCGGCCCGCACGAGGCGCGCATGCAGCCGTTGCGCGCGCGGTTTCTGCGCCTGTACCGGCGGCGGGTGAGCCGTTTGACGCGCCCCTTCCCGGGCATTCTCGAGCTCCTGGACACCCTGGACGCTGCGGGCATCCGCTGGGGCGTGGTCACCAACAAGCCGGCCTGGCTCACGGAACCGCTGCTCGATGACCAGGGCCTGGCGGCTCGGGCGAGCTGCATTGTCAGCGGTGACACGGTGCCGTGCCGCAAACCCGACCCCCGGCCCATTGTCCACGCCTGTGAACGTGCCGGCGCCCGTCCCCGGGAGACGGTGGTGGTGGGCGATGCCCAGCGCGACATCCGCGCTGGCACGCTCGCGGGCACCGCCACACTCGCCGCCCTGTTCGGCTACATCTGCGCCGAGGACAACCCCACGTACTGGGGCGCGGACGGGCTCCTGGGAACGCCGGGGGAGCTCACGCGCTGGCTGCCCGACGGCACGGATCGCGACTAACCGTTACCGCACGGTACAATCGGGGGAATTCGCCGCTGCGAGGCCCCATGGAACCGCTGGACTACTGTCGCGACAAGATCGCCCCGCCCGGCTCCGCCGTCTACTATGCGGTGCGCTTTGCACCCGCCGATCAACACGACGCCCTGCTGGCCCTGCACACGGTGCACGCCGAGATCACCGAGGTGCCCGACGAGGTCTCGGATGCGGCCGTGGGTGAGTTCAAGCTCAACTGGTGGCGCGAGGAGATTGCTCGCCTGGTGGCCGGCGAGCCGCGCCATCCGGCGACCCAGGCGCTGGCGCCGGCTGTCACGGCCTTTGACCTGGACACCCAGGACCTCGGCGAGATGGTCGAGGGCGCGAGCATGGACCTCACCTACGGCAGCTACCCGAGTTTTCGCGAGCTGTCGGTGTACTGCCACCGCACCGGCGGGGCACTGGCCCGGTTGCTGGTGAGCATCGCCGGCGCGGACACGGCGAGCGCCGCGCGCTTTGCGCATGACCTGGGTGTCGCGCGCACGCTACAACGCCGGCTGCTGAGCGTCCGCCGGGACGCTCAGGCCGGCCGGGTGTATATCCCCGAGGACGATCTCAGCCACAACGGCGTGGCACGCAACGAGTTGATGGGCACGCAGACCACCGAGGCCATGCAATCCCTGTTTCGCGCCCAGGCGGATCGCATCCACGCGTTCATGGATCAGGCGGACAGCCACCTGGCGGACGACGAGCGGGCAGCCCTGCGCAGTGGTATCATTCTGGCCGCTCTGGACCGCGCCCAGCTGCGGGAACTCGCCCGCGAGGCCTTCCCGCTGCTGGAGCGCCGGGTCGAGCTCACGCCGCTGCGCCGGCTCTGGATCGCCTGGCGCACGGCCCGACGCCAGCAACGCCTCAGCAGGAAGGCCACCCCATGACACAACCGACGGATCCCGGTGACCCGCTGGTGGTGCCGCGCACCTTCGCCCCGGAGCCCGATCTGCTCGCCGGGCGCATCCTCTTGGTCACGGGCGCGGCCAGCGGTATCGGGCGTGGCGTCGCCGAGGCGTGCGCCGCCGCCGGCGCCACGGTGGTGCTGCTGGACAAGGATCTCCAGCGCCTGGAGGCGGTCTACGACGCCGTCGAGGCGGCCGGCCACCCGCAACCGGTGCTGCACCCGCTGAACCTGGAAGGGGCCGGACCGGCGGAGTATCTGGAACTGGCCTCGGCCCTGGAGCGGGATTTCGGCGGCCTGGACGGAATCGTGCACAATGCCGCCATGCTCGGGGAACTCTCCCCCATGGATCAGTACGACCCGGAACTCTGGGCGCGGACACTGCACGTCAACGTCAACGCCCCGTTCCTGCTCAATCAGGCCGCGCTGGCCCTGTTGCGGCGCTCGGACCGTGGTCGCGTGCTGTTCGTCGCGGACCGGGTGGGCCGACAGGGAGCGCCGTTCTGGGGGGCCTATGCCGTGTCCAAGCACGCCCAGGAGGGCATGATGGCGACACTCGCGGCGGAACTCGGCACAAACAGCCCGGTGCGGACCATGAGCATTGACCCGGGTGTGGTCGCAACCACCCTGCGAGGCCAGGCCTACCCCGGCGAGGACAGTACCGGCCTGGCACAGCCGGCGGAGGTCGCGCCGCGCCTGCTCTACCCGCTGGGCCCCGCCGGTGATGACCTCCAGGGGGCACGGCTGCGCCTGGAGTGATCCGGCTGATGAATGCAACAACAACGGGAAACCCCATGAGCCAGCAGCGCAACGACACCAAACGCTTCGGCATCCGACTCACCCTGCCGGAAGGCGATCCACGCCGTGGAGAGCATCTGCTGGGCCCGGACTGGGAGGCCTACCGTTGGTATGACACGCGGGAGGAACGAGACCGGGCCCTGCGGGACATGCGCAACCAGCACCCGTATTACCAGCGCGGCGAACGCCCCTCGGTCCTGTGCGAGCCCGTGGAGCGCTGACGCCGCCGCGCCGTGCCCGAAGCGCGGGCGTTCACGAACCGTAACGAGGTAACGGCAGCGAACCCCTGGCGGAGCTAGCCGGAGGCGCCGCTCTCCGACTCCGGGGAACGATGACGGATCCGGGCGATCTGGCCGCGGAACTCGTCGGGGATCGTGATCTCGTCACCCACGAACAGCACCAGCCGCCGGACATCGTCGTCGCGCGTGAGGATGCGCTGCAGGGCGCGCTGGGCACTGGTTTTGCTCAGGGCGCCGTGGGTCTCCTGCATGAGATAAATGCCGTAATGCCGGCTGGCCGCGATGTAGCCCAGGGCATCGGTGAAGCTGCGGGTGTGGGGCACGAACACGCGCTCGTTGCCGAGCCGATACAGTCCGCCGTCCGGTGACCACGCGTAGACCGCGCGCCCGGTGGTCAGCGAGTAGCGCTTGAAAGCGGCGAGCACGCGCCCGGGATCGGTGGTCTCCACCGCGCCGGCCCGGTATTCCGAGTCGACCACCTTCTGCAATGTCTCCAGCATGGCTGACTCTCCGCGTGTCGCTTCATCGGACAGATGATTCTCAGGGATTCGTATCATCGCGCCCCGGGAGCGCTTGTGCAAGTCGCCTGACCGGTACACCGGGGGTCATGAGGTAACGGCAACGCCATGATCGCAATCCGCGACCAGGGGGCAGTCGGTGCACAGCGGCGTCCGCGGACGACACAACTGATTGCCCAGACGCACGATCAGGGCATGATAGGTATTGTAGATGCCCGGGTCGCCCGGCAGCCCTGCCTCGAAGGCCGCTGCCAGGGTCCGGTAGGCCTCGTCGCCCTGGACGAGCCCGATGCGGGAGAAAATCCGGCGCGTATAGGCGTCGATCACGAACACCGGCCGCTGGTAGACATACAGCAGGATGCTGTCCGCGGTCTCCTCGCCCACCCCGTTCACCCCGAGCAAGCGCCGGCGCAGGTTGTCGGTGGACCATGCGCGCCAGGCCTCGACGCCACCGTCGGCCACCAGCGTCGCGGTGAGATTGCGCAGACGCGTGGCCTTGATGTTGTAGTAGCCCGCCGG
>JAWOFB010000132.1:0-3094 GCA_046482445.1 Ectothiorhodospiraceae bacterium
GCTACGCCGTCGTCAGCCAGTTCAGTGACGGCGAGGTCAACGTGGAAATCGACGAGCACGTCCGTGGCAAGGATGTGTTCATCGTCCAGCCCACCTGCCAGCCCACCAATGACAATCTCATGGAATTGCTGATCATCGCCGATGCCCTGCGGCGCTCGTCGGCCGCGCGCATCACGGCGGTGATCCCGTACTACGGCTACGCCCGCCAGGACCGGCGGCCGCGCTCCCAGCGCGTGCCCATCTCCGCGAAACTGGTCGCCGACATGATCCAGGCGTCCGGAATCAACCGTGTGCTCACCGTGGACCTGCACGCGGACCAGATCCAGGGCTTTTTCAACATGCCCGTGGACAACATCTACGCCTCACCGATTCTGCTCGGCGACATCTGGCGCCAGGTGTATCCCAACAAGATCGTGGTCAGCCCGGACGTGGGCGGTGTGGTGCGTGCGCGGGCGCTCGCCAAGCGCCTTGGCGATGCCGATCTCGCCATCATCGACAAGCGCCGGCCCAAGTCCAACGAATCGCAGATCATGCATATTATCGGCGATGTGCGCGGCAAGACCGCCATCATCGTCGACGACATCGTCGACACCGCCGGCACGCTCTGCCAGGCGGCGGCGGCGCTCAAGGAACACGGCGCCGAGCGGGTGCTGGCGTACATCACGCACCCGGTCCTCTCCGGCAAGGCCGTGGACAAGATCAGCGGCTCGGCCCTGGACGAGCTGGTGGTCACGGATTCCATCCCCTTGAGCGAAGCGGCGGAGAACTGCCCGCAGATCCGGCAGGTGAGCATTGCCGAACTGCTCGCCGAGAGCATCCGGCGCATCAGTAACGACGAATCGGTCAGCGAGCTCTTCGTGGAATAACCGCGAGTCGCGCAACCGGTTCCTTTTACCCGATCGCCCCTGGTCGCGGGGGTGTCGGGTTTCATTTGTTATGGAGACGCAACCATGTCCGTTGAACTGAAACTCGGTGCCGAGCAGCGCACGGACGCAGGGAAGGGTGCGAGCCGCCGCCTGCGTCAGCAAAAGAAAGTGCCGGCCATCGTCTACGGCGCCGACAAGGAGCCCGAGTCGATCCAGGTGAGCGTATTCGAGCTCACCAAGCTCATGGAGAGCGAGACGTTCTTCTCCCAGATCATCACCCTGGACGTCGGCGGTCGGCGCGAGCAGACCGTGCTCAAGGACCTCCAGCGCCATCCCTTCAAGGATCTGGTGGTGCACATGGACTTCATGCGCATCAAGTCCAACGAGAAGCTCACCAGCAAGGTGCCCATGCACTTCCTCAACGAGGAGGAATGCAAGGGCGTGAAGAACGGCGGTGTGGTCCACAAGGACATGATCGAGGTGGGCATCAGTTGCCTGCCGCGGGATCTGCCCGAGTATCTGGAAGTGGATCTGACCGACGTGGACGTGGGCGAATCGGTTCACCTGTCCGAGATCAGCGTCCCCGACGGCGTGGAGCTCGAAGCGTTCGCCCACGGTGGCGATCTGCACGACCACGACCAGGCCGTCGCCAGCATTGTCCAGTCCCGGGCCACCAAGAAGGGTGGTGGTGATTCTGGCGCCGGCGAGGCCGGAGACGAAGAAGACGGCGACGAAGACCTGGAATGAGCGCCTGCGTGGCGCGGGGAGGGCGCCATGCCTGAGCATCCGCCCGTGCGGCTGGTGGTCGGCCTGGGGAATACCGGCGACCGCTACGCCGGCACGCGCCACAACGCCGGTTTCTGGCTTGTGGACGAGCTGGTGCGTCGGCATGGCGTCGCCCTGCGTGCGGACAACCGTTCCCGCGGCGAGGTCGCGCGGATGGACGCCGGAGGCGCCACGGTCCACCTGCTCAAGCCCACCACGCTCATGAATCGCAGTGGCCAGGCGGTGGGCCCCGTTGCCGGGTTTTACAAGATCCCGCCGGAGAGCGTCCTGGTGGCGCACGACGAGCTGGATCTGCCGCCGGGTACTGCCCGTATCAAGCGCGGTGGCGGCCACGGCGGTCACAACGGCCTGCGGGATATCGAGCGGGCCCTGGGCTCGCGGGATTTCCAGCGTCTGCGTGTGGGCATCGGTCATCCTGGTCATGCGGACGACGTGGTGGCCTACGTGCTGAGCCGCCCCTCGCCCGCAGACCGGCGGGCCATCGACGAAGCGGTGGGCGACGCCGCCGACGCCGTGGATCTGGCCCTGGGCGGTCAGATGGACAAGGCCATGCAGCAGCTCCACACCCGCTGATCCGCCCTCCGGGCGGCATCAGGCAGCCAGCGAGGCATCATGGGTTTCAAATGCGGAATCGTCGGCTTGCCCAACGTCGGCAAGTCCACCCTGTTCAACGCGCTCACGCGCAACGCCATTCCGGCGGAAAACTACCCGTTCTGTACCATCGACCCGAACGTCGGCATCGTCCCGGTGCCGGACCCGCGTCTGGACCAGCTCGCTGCCCTGGTGCAGCCGGAAAAGGTCGTACCCACGACCATGGAGTTCGTGGACATTGCCGTCCTGGTCGCGGGCGCCTCCAAGGGTGAGGGTCTGGGTAACCAGTTCCTGGCCAATATTCGCGAGACCGAGGCGATTGCGCACGTGGTGCGTTGCTTCGAGAGCGACGATGTCCACCACGTGGGCGGTCGTGTCGATCCGGTGGACGATGCCGAAACCATTAACACGGAGCTGGTCCTGGCCGACCTGGACAGTGTCGAGAAGGCCCTGCAGAAGGCCGAGCGCCAGGCCAAGTCCGGCGACAAGACGGCCGTGCAGCGCCGGGATATCCTGGTGCGGCTGCGCGATCACCTGGGCGAAGGCCTGCCGGCACGGCTTTTGACCATGAGCAGCGACGAAGAGGCCCTGGTCCGCGAGTTCCACCTGCTCACCGGCAAGCCCGTGCTCTACGTGGCCAACGTCGACGAAGCCGGGCTGGAGGGCAATCCCCACGTCGAGCGACTGCGCGCCATGGCGGAGCGCGAAAACGCGGGCGTGGTGGTGTTGTGCGCCGCCATCGAGGCGGAGCTCTCCGTGCTCGAGGATGCCGAGCGGGACGAGTTCCTGGGCGAGTACGGCCTCGCGGAGCCGGGTCTCAACCGGCTCATCCATGCCGGTTACGATCTTCT
>JAWOFB010000143.1:0-7413 GCA_046482445.1 Ectothiorhodospiraceae bacterium
GCCGCGGCAGGCGTTTGGTCCCCGGCCTCCCCTGCGGAATCGTAACCGAATAGGGTCATGGCGAGTTCCACTCGTTCCTCCGCGCCGGCCGGGAGCGCGTCACAGGCTTCCACGGCCTCCAGCCGCGTGCGCAGCCCGATCCCGTTGGCAATCTGGATGGCCAGGCCGGGGCGGGCATTGAGTTCCAGCAGCAACGGCCCCTGATTGCGGTCGACCAGCAGATCCGCCCCGAGATACCCCAGCCCGGTCATGTCGTAGCAGCGCGACGCCAGAACCAGTAGCGTTGACCAGTCGGGAATACGGACCGCGTGCAGATCCGCGCCGGTATCCGGGTGATGGGTCACGCGGCTGGTTCGCTGCACGGCATACAGCGCCCGGCCGCTGGACAGGTCCAAACCCACCCCGATGGCCCCCTGGTGCAGGTTGGCCCGTCCGCCCGAAGCGCGCGTCGACAGCCGCAGCATGGCCATGACGGGAACACCCTGGAGCAGGACAATGCGGATGTCGGGAACGCCCTCCACCGAGAGATCCCGAAACAACGGCGCCGGCTCCACGCAATCCTCGATCAGGGCCACGTCCGGGCGGCCCGCCAGGGAGTGGGCACCGGCGAGGATGTTGGACAAGTGTCGCTGGATGTCGCCCAGCGACATCACCTGGCCGGACGGGCGCACGAAGCCCGAGGCACGTGTCTCGGAGACGACCAGGATGCCCTTGCCGCCGGCACCGCGGGAGGGCTTGATCACAAAGCGACCCCCGACCGGCAGACGCGCCCCGATACCCTTGATCTCGTGCTGTTCCCGCACCACCTGCTGGAGCGGCGGCGTGTTCACGCCGTACTCCGTTGCCAGGTCACGGGAGCGCAGCTTGTCGTCCACAAGGGGGAAGCGATCACGGGTGTTGTAGCTGCCGATATAGCGCACATTGCGCCGATTCATGCCCAGAATGCCGTCATCGCGTAGCTGCCAGGGCCAGGACCACATGGTCAATCACCCTCGCGGAAAGCGTGGAAGCGACGCAGTTCGGAGAGCTTGTAGCCGGTGTACTGGCCGGTCAGTAGCACCAGGGCCAGGATCACCAGATGCAACTCCGGGAAGTTGAAGGCCAGATGCGCCGCCAGCGGCCAGCTCATGACCAGGTAGGCAGCGACGGCGACGACCAGGCTGCCGGTGCCCTGGATCCCCACCTCGCGCGGCCCGTCCTCCTCCCAGAGAATACTCAGGCGTTCGATGGTCCAGGCGATGATCACCATGGGGAAAAACGTCACGGTCATGCCC
This sequence comes from Ectothiorhodospiraceae bacterium, assembly GCA_046482445.1. Taxonomy (GTDB): domain Bacteria; phylum Pseudomonadota; class Gammaproteobacteria; order Nitrococcales; family Aquisalimonadaceae; genus Aquisalimonas. The sequence continues at coordinate 1,275 of JAWOFB010000143.1, forward strand.
GTATTGAACCCCAGGTGATAGCCAAGCACGCTCATGCCGGCGATCAGGAAGACCACCAGGATAATCAGAACCGCGATACGGGGCACCAGGAGCAGATTCAGTCGGGATAAGTAGCCGCGCAGAACCAGCCCCAGGGCGACGATGGCCACCAGGCTGACGAGACCCGGCAGCAGTTCCGTTTGCAGGAACGCCAGTGCAATGAGCACCGGCATGAAGGTGCCCGACGTGGGCACGCCGGCAATCACCCGCAGTACCGTCACCACCAGTGCGCCCAGGGGCAGAAGGAGCAGCAGCTGGAACACGCTCTGCTCCTCGATGGGCAGGCTGTTCAGGCTGAACCGGTGCAGGGGGCTGTCCTGGTAGCGCTCCCCGGAGACGGACAGGGCGGGCGCCGAATCCCGGATCATGGAGAAGCGCACCGCCGAGTCCTCGCCGCCAACCACCTCCAGCAGGGCCTCGCCACCGCGCTCCCAGAGCAGGAAGTTCTCCGGGAGTCCCTGTTCACCCGTGGCCGGATCGAAGGGCAGCCAGTGGTCGCCGTCACGCACCTCCAGCAACGGGTCCAAGCCCTGGAAGCGGCGCCCGTCTTCAAGGGCCAGCCCCCGGGACACCCGGGCCGGCACCCCGGCCTGATTGAGCAAGCGCTCGAGTACCTGCGGCCGGCTGTACTGCGACAGCAGCAGATTGGCGTTTTGTTCCGAGCGCTCCATTTGGTCCATGAGCTGGCGCGCAAGGCTGCCCGGGGAACTGGCGCGGCTGCGTGCCTCCTCCAGGATCCCGGCAGCGGCGGTGCGCAAAGGCTCCTCCCAGAAGATGTCCGGCACCTCCGGCGGCTCGTCGAGAGCGGGTAGAGCCTGGCGATCCACGGGCACCGTCGCGAAACGGGCCTTGTAATAAAGGCGTTGCTCACCCTCCGCCGTGCGGGTGGACCACTGACCCCGGCGGCGACCATTGTCCTCAACAATGGCAAAGCCGTATCCGGGCGACGCCGCCTGCTCGGCCATGAGGAAAAACCCCGGGGGCCCGTCGGGCACGGTGAGTTGCGCTGTTACGGCTTCGTCCTCGGAGCCTTCTTCGCCGTCTGCCAAGGCATCGAAGTCGATGCGGGCCTCGACCACCCAGACGGCACTGTCCTGCTCCGGGATCAACGGCATATCGAGAGCCAGGTGGCGCACGGCCGCAAGCGTGATCCCCGCGACTACCAGGGCCCCGACCAGGAGGAAGAACAGGGTCCGGCGAACGTTCACCCGGCCCATTCAGTCCGCCTCGTCGCCGTTGGTATCACCGTCCGCCGATTCGTCGCTACTGCCGTCGTCCTCGGCGTCGTCACTGTCACCGTCGCTGCTGCTGGACGCGTCCTCGGAGTCATCCGCGGTGTCATCCGTTTCCTCTGCTGCAGGCAGTTCCATCAACTGTTCGCCGGCAACGTCGACCACCATGAGGTCGCGCAGAATGTTGCGTCCGATGAGCACCGGATAGCTCAGGTCCTCACGATTGGCGAGGGTGAATTCGGCCCGCGTCGCGATGGGACCGAGTTCGAACTGGAGCTCGACCACGGGGCGACTGTCGTCCTCCTCGCTCGAGCTGATAATCCGTACGCGCCTGACCACCGGGCGCTCGTGCTCGGTCGTGGTCTCGTCCTCGCGGTCGTAGACCTTGAACCGGACCCAGTCCTCACCGTCGCGCTCGAACGGCTGGACGTCCCGGGCGTCTAGCGAGGAGGTGTTCGCGCCGGTATCAATGCGTGCCTCCATGACCCGTCCGGGCGGTGTCAGGCGCACCTGCTCCACCTGGCCGACGATCAGCTTGTCTTCGAAGCCGGCATCGGCCTCGCCCTTGCTGTCTTCCCCCTCGTCGCCTTCGTCGCCTTCGTCGTCATCCGTCTTGGTATCCGCCTGCTGGCTATCCGCGGCGCGCTGGAGGCGATTGAGGCGGGTCAGCACCTGGGCCAGGAGATCGCGCGTCGCCGCCTGGCGCTCCAGGATCTCGGCGCGCTCCTTAGCACCCGTGTCGGCGCGATCAGCAAGATCGTCCAGCGCATCGCCGTGGTTGCCAAGTGCCTCGCGTTGGTCCGCGAGTTGCTCCTCCAGGGCCTCCAGACTCGCCTCCTGCTCGGCGAGCCCGTCCTCCTGTACCAGCGTGCTGTCTGCGGCGCAGCCCGCGACCCCGAGCGAAATAATGGCGAGTAAGAGCAGCCTCACTGTGTCCTTGCCGCCCAAGAGCCTGTTTCCCTTTTTTGTTGTGTGACCGCCGACAGCGGTTCATGTGAATCGGTAAGCTCAACAGTTTAAGGGTTTATCCCGAGATTCGGAATGCGTCGCCAGACGGCAACATGGCCGGGCACGTGCCAGCAACGGCAACCCCCAAGAGCGCCAGTGGCCGCGGACTCCCCGCGCGAGCCTGCTAGACTGAGCGCACCGAACATGGCAAGGAGAAGACTAGTGAACCACGGAGCCACGCGCCCCTTTCGTGCCCTGTCGGGGATCGTCCTCCTGACGGGGCTGGCTTTGAGCGCCTGCGTCACGATCAATGTCTACTTCCCGGCGGTGGCGGCCGAGCAAGCCGCGGACCGAATCATCCGGGATGTCTGGCGGGAGCAGCAGGAAACCGAGCCGGACGGCGCCGAGGAAGGCGACGGCGGCGGCGAGACCAGCCAGCGCGGCGAGAAACCGGCGGCCATCGCCTTGCTCGAGGTCCTGGTTCCCACGGCTGCCGCGGCGCAGCCGGATATCGACATCAACTCGCCGGCGATCCGGCGCCTGACGGAATCCATGGAGCAGCGCCACGGGGAGCTCAAACCCTACTTCGACAGCGGTGCCATCGGCCTGACCAACAACGGCCGGGTTGCCATCCGGGACCAAAGCGCCATTCCCCTGCGCGAGCGCAATCAGGTGCGACAGCTGGTGGCCGACGACAATGACGACCGCGACGCCCTGTACCGGGAGATCGCCCGCGCCAACGATCACCCGGAATGGGAAGACCAGATCCGTGAGACCTTCGCGGAGCGCTGGATCGCCAACGCCCAGGACGGCTGGTATTACCAGAACGCCAACGGCGAGTGGCAGCAAAAGTAGAGCCTACCGTGTCAGACGTCGCCGGCGCCGGCGACGGCTGCACGCAATTGCTCCAGCAGTGCCGACCAGGCCACGCGCTCGTTGTAGCCAATGACATCCACACGCGGAACGCCAGAACCGCGCACCAGGTAGTAGCCACCCTCCGGTGCCGGCGCCACACCGCTCATGCGGCACTCGTCGTCGCGCAGACGGCAACGGATGCCCAGGCGATCATAGCGAAAGTTCTCGAACAGCCGCAGCAGCGTGCCCGAAACCAATGCCCCGCCACCGCCTCCCAGGTCCGAGATGGTCTCGATGGCCTGCTGGCTGATCCGGCGTGTGGCGGTGCTGTCCGGTGGCGTGTACAGGTGCGCGTCCATGGCGACCGGCTCCCAGCCCAGTAGTTCGAGCCCGTTGATGTCGGCATTCAGCGGGCCGGTGATACGACCCACGTCATAGGTCCGTGTGACCTGCTCCAGGTCCAGGCCCCGCAGCTGCAGGTCCGCGCGCAGCCGGGGCACCCGGCCCAGCGGGTCAGTGAGTCGCAACCGGGGCACATTCGCCGTGCCGCCAAGCAGATTGGCCCGGAGGACTCCGTCCAGGCTCAATTCGCCGTTGGCATAGGTGACCGGCGGGATCTGCCCCGCCAGGGTTCCCGGCGGCAGCCAGCGCGAGCCGATACCCAGCTGTTGCAGACGCACGGAGCTGAGCTGACCAGCCAGCGTCACTTGCAACCCGGCGCTGCCAATACCGTCAGCCTCCAGACGCTCAAGCGCCAGTTGGCCACCCGCGACCGGGAGCTCCAGGGGCCGGCGCAGGATCATCTCGTCGCCGGATAGGCCCAGCTCCGCTGCAGCGGATCCCAGCGCCACGCCGTAGACCTGCGCCCGGGACCACCGCAGCTGCGAATGCGCCGCATCACCGGAGCGACCCCAGTGCAGAGCGCCCGCAAGGTCTTCGACCTGGAAGCGCTTCCGGCGGTCCGTCAGCGTGACCCCGTCCAGCTCCAGGGTGGCGTATTCCGGCTCGCCGTCGCGGAATGACAGCTCGCCTGCGGCACGGCCTGCGGCGTCTACACTGTCCAGCGTGGTCCCGATGACAAACGGCTGCAGGTAGGCATCGAAGCCGGCCGGGAGAGTCAGCTCGTTGACCTCCACCGACAGCCGCTGGAGCGGACGGTCGCGCGCCCAGTCGATCCGGCCATAACCGCTGGCCTCGATCACGCCGGGCTGATTGACTCGCAGCCGCTCCAGCCAGGTCCGGTTGCCGGCGTGGGTCAGTGTCGCCGCCAGATCCACCGGTTGGGCGTCCAGGTCCACCAGCACGGGGTCCGCATACACCACGCCCGCATGGCCCTGCACACTGAGCGTGGCCTGCTGTTCCGAGCGGTCCCCGCGCAGCGCCACGGCGGCCGTTCCATCCAACGCCTCGGCAGCCAGGCCCCCGTCACCGCTGGCCGCGGTCACCTCCCGGAGGTCCACCGTGGCATTGCCCCGCACGTCTCCCAGGGCGTCGATCTCGGCCTGGACGCTGACTGAGGCGCGGCCACTGACACGCCAGTCACTCAGCGCGGGCAGCCCTGTCAGCCACTCCAGAGATAGCGGTGGCAGTTGCAGGTCCAGGTCGCCACCGGCGACACCGTGGCGCAAACGGAGCCGCACCGGCGAACCCGCGTGCTCCCCCGCCATTGCCAGACTCACCGCCCCGGTCCCGCGGTGGATTGCGGCAGCACCCCGGAGCGTCCAAACATCGCCCTGCGGGCGTTCAATCCGCACCGACGCCTGTTGGCAGCGCACACGGGCGCCGGCCTGGGTCAGTTCCCGGCAGACGAGCGTCACCGGGCCGGCTTCCAGATCACCCCAGCGCACCGCCTCGGCACGGAATCGAATACTCGGGGTCGGCTCCCCGAGTTGCAGGGAGGCCGTGACCTCCTGCCCCACCAGATCGCCGAATTGAACGCGACCCACACGCGTGCTCACCGAGTCGGCTGCCCCGGCCTCCGCGGCCGGAATCAGCACCATGACCGCGAGTGCGAGCGACACCAGCAAGGGAGCTGGCAGGATTCGACGGGTCAGAGCGGACATGGTCCCGGTATACCGGACACTGGCGGGATGGAACAGCCCGTCGGGCAGGCAGGCGGATTCACCGCTCCGAGCGGAGCGGCGAATCCGGGCGACCTCAGGCGGCTAGTGAGTCGTTCACCCACTCTGCCAGGGCTTCCTTGCTCGCAGCACCGCTCTTCTGGGCAACCACCTGCCCGTTCCTGAAGAGCATCAGCGTCGGCAGCGCTCGCACACCGTACTCGCTGGCCTTATTCATGTTGTCATCCACATTGAGCTTGGCGACACAAATGCGGCCGTCAAAATCCTCTTCCAGGGCCTCGACCACGGGCGAGACCATCTTGCACGGGCCGCACCAGGGCGCCCAGAAATCCACCAGGACAGGCGTATCACTGTTGAGAACCTGGGTATCAAAGGTGGTCTCGTCGACGTCAGTTGCCATTGTTGGACTCCATGGTTTCGGGTCAATGTTGCCAGCGACACGATTGCGGTTCGTCTCTGGCCGCCGTGGCTATAGGATTGGGGTTACGAGTCCGCAAAACAATGCGGGGTGCTACGGATAGCGGCACGATGTTCATCGAGGCGACGGAGGATACCAGAGTTGCCGACATCACCCGCCTGCGTCCAGGGAACAGCCCGGCAGGTCATGGTGTCACGCCAGGGGCGGCAGCCAGACGTGCCACGCTTTCGGAGAGGATTCGTCACTCGATGACCGATACCGACCGCCAACGCCGCGCCTTTCTACGCCGGCTTGCGCTAGCAGCCGCCGGCGCCGCAACGCTACAGTTCCTGCCCGCGGCCGGCCTTCCCGGCGGTACCGCAGCGGCACGCGATGACATCATCCGGCGCCCTGTGCCACGGCTCGATCGCACGATTCCCGCCATCGGCATGGGTACCTACATCACCTTCAACGTGGGGCCCGATCCAGACCTGCGTTCACGGCTGCGGGAGGTGTTGCGCATCTTCTTCGCCCAGGGCGGCGGCCTGATCGATTCGTCCCCCATGTACGGCACCTCCGAGGCGGTG